>JBFLWP010000007.1:0-8102 GCA_040757595.1 Nitrospirota bacterium
TTCTCCGTGGCCCGCTCGAACTGGCGCCGCTCCTCCTCCGCCTTGATCCGGAGCCAGTCGTCCCGGTTGATGACGCCCTTCTCCAGCAACACGTCCTCCAGCGGCGTGCTCTCCACGGCCAGGCTCCGGCCCGTCGTCGGCCGTTCCCCTTGTGGTTTCGGTAGCTCTTCATGTCCCTCCGACAGGGACTTCGGTTCGGTCACCGAGACCGGCGGGACCGCGACCGGAGGTTCCTGCGCCATTGCCGGACCGCTCTCGAGACCCAGCAGGCAAGCGATCCCCATTCCAACAATCCATGCGAGCCGTCCGTATCGTCTTTCCCGACCGGCAGAGGTTCCAGAACGCTGATCGTAGTCCACCATGCCCTCCTCCCTTTGCTGTGGTTGCGCTCCGCGCATACAAAACCGCGGGCCACCGTAGCGGAGGAGGATGAACGTCCACTCAACGGTCATTCAAAATTGAGTAAAACCTTCGACGAGCGACGACTGATTGGGAAAGAGGTCGGCCGTCGGCGTAGCATGGAAGGAATGGTGATGGACTGGGTCGGCGGATGGCGATGCGACCGGCGCCCTGGAAGCCACTCTCCGTTGCGGAGTAGGGAGAACCGCAACGTCAGTGCAGCCACCGGCTTACGAGAGTTTACAGACAGTTAACAATGTCGTAACGGGAACTTAAGAGGCCATTGAGTATCGTGCAACGCCTGCTGGTTAGCCTCGCAATCCGGAGTTGCGGAGTCGGTGATGGCAACGGGTCACGAAAGCATCCTGATGGTGACGACTGACGACGCCTTTGCCCAGCCGCTCGAAAAGCGGCTGAGCCAATACAATTACACGGTAACGATCGCCCGCGATACCGATGGGGCGCTCGACGCGGCACGGCGGGCCCTTCCCGTTGCCGTGCTCGTGGACCGGCAGCCGCAGACCCTTGCACAGTTGCGCAGGGAGGCCGGCCTCCGGAAAGTGGCGATCATCGCGCTGTTACCCCCTTCCACTGACTATCCGGAGGAAGCCTGCCTCCAAGACTTCGAGCGGGGCGCCGATGCCTGTCTCTGCACCCAGGGCTACCCGGAGCTAGTCGCCAGGATTCGCGCAATCATCCGCCGCGAGCGACTTCACGCCATTGGAAAGCCCAAGTACGTGGTCGGAGCGATCAGCCTGGACGTGGACCGCCACGAGGTCAGCGTCGGTGGGAAACCGGTAGAGCTGACGCCGAAGGAATTCCGTCTGCTGCAACATTTCGTCCAGCATCCGGCTCGGGTCTTCTCCCGCGAAGAGCTGTTGAACCATGTCTGGGGCGAAGGGGCCGCGCTGGAGTACCACACGCTGGACGTGCACATCCATTCGCTCCGCCAGAAGATCGAGCCGAACCCCGGCGAGCCGCGCTACATCGTGACCGTGCGCGGCATCGGCTACAAGCTGAAATCTGATTCCTGACCGGAACCTCTCTCACGGCACTACCCAGGCCGATCTTTTCCAAGGCGCCCCGCCCACCGTTTTTTGTCCCCTGGGCCGCGTCTTGTCGCCACCCTCCGGCCCGCCGCAGCAGAAGTTCAGGCAATACTGGCTAAAAGCCGAGGGTTCGAGACTTGCACAACCGTCGGCCGGGTCCCAAACATCCGGTCCCGTGAGGTGGTGCTTCCCCATGAAAAAGCCCTCGACTGACCGAATCCCGCTCAACCCCAAGCGCCGACCAGCCGATAAGCTGGTGTTCGTCCGTCTGCTGACCCGGAAGGAAGCGTCGTGGTTGTGCCCCACGGCGCTGATGCCCCCAACTCCTCCTGTGGGGGCATCACCTTCCTTCCGGCCGCGCGCTTCCTGATCCCCCGGATTCGCTCCCTCCTCCCCGGTCCCGCGCGTCTGGCGCGGCGGATCGGCTTTGTGTTATGACACAGGCCGGTCTTCTGCGGGCAAGGAGGTCGTGAGCATGCGCATCGGTCGGGCCGTCAGCCTCGTCGTGCTTCTCCTGGGCAGTTGGTCGTTCCGTCCCGTTCCCGAGGCGGCATGGGCCATCGGCGTGGATGCGGAAGAGGAGCGGACCGTTCGTCTCTACCAGCACCTGGCTCCGGCGACCGTCTTCCTGTCCTCCGCCTACGTCGCCGGCCACCACCACGGCAGTCCCCGTCCCCCGGGCGTCGGGGCCGGCTTCATCCTGGACGAAGCGGGCACGGTGCTGACCAACGCCCACGTGGTGGAGGGGGCGACCGCGATCATGGCCACGCTCTACGGCGGGCAACGGGTCAAGGCCGAAGTGATCGGCCTGGACGCCTATACGGACGTGGCGTTGCTCCGGCTGGTCCAGCCCAAGGACAAGCTGGAAACGGTCAAGCTGGGGGATTCCGACCGCCTCAAAGTCGGGCAGAAGACGCTGGTCGTGGGCAGCCCGTTCGGCCTGGGATTCACGCTCTCCACCGGCATCGTCAGCGGCCTGGGCCCGCTCCCGAACGAAGCCGGCCGCGGAGGACTCGCCGTGATCCAGACGACCGCTCCGATCAATCCCGGCAACAGCGGCGGGCCGCTCGTGGATTCCGAAGGCCGGGTGGTCGGCATCACGACCGCGATGCTGGCCGGGGCCCAGAACATCGGGTTCGCCATCCCGATCAACCTGGTCAAGGGCATCCTCCCGGAACTGAAGGAGAAGGGGCGGGTGACTAGGCCCTGGCTCGGGGTGGCGGGCAAGTTCATGACCCAGGAGATCCGGCTGCTCTTCGCCCTTCCGCTCGCCGACGGCTTCCTGGTCGAGGACGTGGCGGAAGGAAGCCCCGCTGCGTCGGCGGGCGTCTCGGCCGGCTCGCTGGACGTGGTCGTCGAGGGGGTGCCCTGGCTCCTGGGAGGAGACATCATCACCGGCCTCCAGGGACAGCCGGTCATCTCCCCCCAGGACTTCTACCAGATCGTCAGGGGGTTCCGCGTCGGCCAGTCGGTCCAGATTGATCTGCTGCGGGAGGGGCAGCGGCGGCGGGTCTCCGTCGTCCTGCGGGACCGGCCGGCGGAAAAGCCTCAGGCGCCCGCCCTGCCTGTCGGCCAGGCCCTCGGCGTGACGCCGTCAGGGCTCCGAGCCGAGCAGGAATCCCTGCGGTTCTCGTTCTAGCGCCGTTCCAACTATCTTCGACAAAATTCTCGCCCCCTCACCTCAGTCCTCTCCCCCTCCGAGGGAGAGAGGGGAGGGTGAGGGGGGAACGGCTTACGGCGTCGGGATTCCGGAGCTCGCCTGGTTGGTCAGGCCCGCGGAATAGGCCAACGTTGCCCTGGCGATCTGGTAGTCGTACTGGGCCTCGGCCAACCTGGTCTGCGCGGCGGTCAGAACCACTTCGGACTGCGTCACTTCGACGATCGAACCCAATCCCAACCGATAGCGCTGACGGGCCAGACGCAGGGCTTCGGTCGCGGTGGTGACCTGCTCCTCTGCGAACTTGATCTGCTGGGCGAAGTTGATCGTGTCGAGGTAGGCCGTGGTGACCTGCTGCGTCAGTGCCTGCTCGATGGCGATGCTGCCGGCCTCGGCGGCCACCTGCTGCGCGCTGGCCTCGCGGACCTGGTTCTCGATCATGAACCCGGTGAACAGCGGGACCGACACGAGCGCGCCCGCGGTCCACCAGCCGCCCGTCCGCTCCCTGCGGCTTTCGTCGAACGTGTTGAAATCGCCGGCGCTGGCGATGGCGGACACGACTGGGAAATAGAGCTTCTTCGTGGCCTGGGTACGGACCTGCGCCGAGGCCGCTAGTTCCTTGGCCCGCTTCAGCTCGGGATGCGACAGGCTGTCGGCGATCAGCGTCTCGAGCGAACGCTGCGGCCGCACTTCGACCGGAATGTCCTCCAACACGTAGTCCTCCTGGCCGGCGACGCCTATGGCCCGGTTCAGATCGGCAAAGGACGCTTTCAGGTCGTTTCTCGCCTTAATCAGTAAGGATTCGGCGTTCGTCAGCTCGACCTGTACGAGATCGAGGTCCAGCTTGGACTTCAACTGCTGGCGGTACAGCGCGTTGACCTGCGACCGGATGGCCCCACGCTCCCGCACGGTCTCCTCGGCAATCTGGACCAGCCGGCGGCGCTTGAGGCTCGTGAGGTAGGCCCGCTGCACGTTGAGGATCACGAGCGCCCGCTGGGCGTTCACGTCCTGCTCCTGGGCGCGAGCGGCGAGCTTCGACGTATCCACGAGGTCCCGGGTCAGCCCGAAATCGTACAGGCGCTGATTGGCGATCACGCCGCCCGCGTACTGGCTCAGGTTCTGGCGCAGCATGGCGCCGGCCGGCGCCACGAACCGCGGGTTGATCCCTCCGGCGCCGCTCATCGTGTCGAAATTCGCATAGACCTGCGGGAGGTAGAGAGAGCGAGCCTGTTCCGTGCGCGCCTCGGCGGCCTTCTGGTTCGCGTCCGCCGTCTGGAGGACCGGGTGCTTCTCCAGCGCAAGTTCGATGGCTTGCTTCAGATCCAAAAAGGCCCCCGAAGCGGGAACTTGGCCGCCAGGCTTGGCGGCCGGCGCCTCCTCGGCCGCGACAGCCGCTCTTGGAAGCCAGCCAGCGACCACCACGAATGCGACCGCCGGGATCAGAGCCACACCTATCCAAGGCCGATGAACGCGTCCCATAGTGGTGTCCTCCCTCAGTATTTTTGACTGGATGGCTTGCCCGCCGGCAGATTGTAGGCGGACGCTTTCACGGCGACGCCGTCGGCGAGACCGGCCTTTCCGACGACGACCACGTCCTCGTTGCCGGAGAGCCCTTCCACGACCTGCACCCAGACGCCGTCGTCGAGGCCGGTCTTGACGGGAACCAGACGGGCTTTGCCGTGTTCGACGACGAACACGAATCTCCCCTTGTTTGCGCCCCCTGCCGAAATCGCGGCGGGGGGAACAGCCAGGGCGTCGGCGTGATGCTGGAGGTACAGGGTGGTCGTCACGAACGTGCCGGGCTGGAGCAGGCGCTCGTTGTTCGGCATGTCAATTTCGACGAGGAGGGTTCGGGTGGCCGGGTCCAAGGCTTCGGTCGTGCGGGTAATGGCGCCGCGGAACTCCCTGCCCCGCGCCTCTTTGACGGTCAGGACAGCGGGAACGCCGGGCTTGGCCAACGGTGCCACCTCCTGAGGAACGCTCACGTAGACGCGGACCGTGTCCAGATCCATGACGGTGAACAGGGGAGCCGCCTGCGTGGCCGAGCCGGTGGCAGCCTGGATCATGGCCCCCGGGTCGGCAAACCTGGCTGTGATCACGCCTGAAAACGGAGCGTACACCCTAGTGTACTCCAGCAGGGTGCGGCGGGAGTCGCGCAGGTGCCTCGCTCCCTCAGCGGCAGCCCGGGCCACGTCCACGTCCTGCTTGGCGATCACTTCCGGATCTTCCTTCCAGACGTTGTGGAGACGCTCATAGGTGATCCGCTTGATCTGATAATCGGCCTCGGCCTGCTCGAACTGGTCCTTGATCTCAGGCGCGTCAATCACCGCCAGCAGTTGCCCCTTCTTGACCGCGTCCCCCTTGTCGTAGCCGATCCATTTCAGGTAGCCGGGCACCTTGGCGTACAGGGTCGCCTGGTACCAGGGCGAGATGTTCGCCGGGAGGGTCAACGTCTGGGCGATATCGCGCCGCTGCGGCTTGATGACCTGGACCGGCAGGACGCCGGTTCCTTCCTCGGAGACCGGCTCACCGCCCGGCGGCGAGGAGGTGGTCTCCTGACGCCCCTGGAAGAGGACCACCGCGGCGACGAAAAGGAACAGCCCGCCGGCCGCCAGCAGGAGGATCTTGAGCCGACCGTGCCGAGGCGTCGGCGCTGGCGTCGGTGAGCTCTCCTCTTCGATCTCCCGATCCATGTACGGACCTCCTTACTCCGTTCCGTGGGACGCCCAGCGGCGGCGGGCCAACACGTGGAGCACGGGGATGAAGAGCAGGGTCATGAAGGTGGAAACCAACAACCCGCCGATGACGGCCCGGGCCAGCGGCATGTTCGCCTCGCTGCCTTCGCCGATCCCGAGCGCCATCGGGGCGAGGCCCAGAATGGTCGCCAGCGAGGTCATCAGGATCGGGCGGATGCGGAGCCGGCCCGCCTCGACCACCGCTTCTTCGAGCGGCATGCCTTCCCGCAGCCGGTTGTTCGCAAAGTCCACCAGGAGCACGCTGTTGGAGACGACGATCCCGATCATCATGAGCGTGCCGATCAGCGACTCCAGGTTGACCGAGGTGTTCGTCAGCAACAGCATCCAGATCACCCCGATGAACCCCAGAGGAACGGCGAACATGATGACGAAGGGATCGAGGTATGATCGGAACAAGCCGACCATGACCAGGTAGATCAGCAACATCGCCAGCGGCAAGGTTCCGCCGAATCCCGAGAGCGCGGCGCGCAGGCTGTCTGCCTCCCCCTTGATCGTTACCATGATATCCTTAGAGATATCCAGCCCCCGCAGTCTTTGCTCCACCTCCCCCGCCACATGGCCCAGGTCGTTGCCCAGGACGCTCACGAGCACGTCCATCGTCCGCTGGAGGTTGTAGTGGTCCACCGTCTCCGGCCCGGTCTTGCGGGTGACGTCCACGAGATCGCGCAGGAGCACCGGCGCGCTGTTCGCCCCGTCTTCTTCCGAAGGGGGGTTAGGGTCGGGGAGCGAAGGGATTTGGGGGAACGGCGTCTGCTGCAACGCCACGGTGCCGATCGTGAACGTGGAGGCCGGTTCCTCGACGCGGGAACCGACGAGGGGGGTGTTGAGGAAGTCCTCGAAGCGGATCAGGGTCTGCTCCGGATACTGCGCCACCACGAAGTAGGCGTTGTTCGACTTCGGATCGATCCAGTAGCCCGGATTCAACGTCATGTTCGAACTCAACCCCGTCACCAGGTCCATCACGATCCGCTGCTCGCTCAGCCCCAGATAGGCGGACTTGGCCCGGTTGACGTCCAGGTGCAACTCCGGATAGTTCATCCCCTGCCGCACCTGCACGTCCGCCGTCCCCGGCACCCGCGCCGCCACCTCCCGGATGCGGGCCGCCGCCTCGGCCACCTCCGCCAGCTTCGGCCCGCTCACCTTGATGTCAATCGGCGCGGGCAGCCCGAAGTTGATCACGTCGCTGACGATGCCCCCGGTCTGGAACGAGAACTTGAGCCCCGGAAACTCCGCGGCCAGCCGGCTGCGCAGGCGCCCGATGAGCGCGTCGGTGCCGACCGCGTGGTCCCGGGTCAGGCTCACGAGCAGGAACGCCTGATGGGGGCCGTTGACCGGGGTGAACAGGACCATCCAGCCGTGCGGCAAGCCGATGTTGGCGACGATCTGGTCGAGATCGGCGGGGGGAATCTCCTGCCGGAGGACCTCCTCGACCCGCCCGACGATGGCCTCCGTGGTCTCGACGCGCGTGCCTTCGGGGGCCACCACGTTGAGGATGAACTGCCCCGCGTCCACCTTGGGAAAAAACTCGGTCGCCAGCCGGGGGGCCAGCCCCAACGAGCCCAGAAACGTCGCCGTCACCGCTACCACCACCACCGCCTTGTGCCGCAAACACCAGCGGAGCACCCGCTCGTAGACGCGGACGACCAACCCGAAGAGCCGATCGAAGACCCGCGCCGAGGCATGCGCCTCATGCTCGACGTGCTGCGCACCGGGCTTGATAAGCGCCGCCATGGCCACGGGCGCGACCGTCATCGAGGAGACATACGATGCGACCATGGCATAGGCGACGGCCAAGGCGAGCGGAACGAACAGGAACTTGACGATCCCGGTAAAGAAGACGATCGGAAGGTAGACGATGAGGATACTGATGGTCGCGACCAGCATGGGCAACGCCACTTCGGTCACCCCATCGCCGGCCGCTTGTCCCGGCGTCTTGCCCATTCCCAGGTGACGATGGACGTTCTCCAGCACAACGATGTTGTTGTCGAGCAGGGTGCCGATCACGAGGGCGAGGCCGCCGAGGGTCATCACGTTCACCGTATGGCCGGTGAAGTAGAGCAGCACGAAGGCGGCAAGAATCGAAATCGGGATGGCCAGGGCGATGATGAACGTATAGCGCAGGCTGCCGAGAAAGAGGAGGACCATGAGGCAGGCGAGGCCGCCCCCCAGCAGCCCCTCGTGCTCCAGCGTCTGGATCGCCTGCCGGATGTACAGCGACTGGTCGAAAATCAGCTTCACCAC
>JBFLWP010000007.1:8202-156747 GCA_040757595.1 Nitrospirota bacterium
GTAGAAGGTGGCCACCGCGACCACCGGCAGGTTGATCTCGGGGAAGATGTCCACCACCATGTTCTGGAAGGACACCACCCCCAAGATCACCACGATCAGGCTGATCGCGACCACCGCATAGGGATTGCGCAGGGCAGCTTGAATCACGGAGAGGCCTTACCGCATCTCTGTTATGTCTCTGTTACGGGCCCGTTAAGCTTCAGATCACCTGCTCACAGGGGAGGGTGAAGACGCGGAGTGGTACCTTGGCTCCATCCTGAAGGCCCTGCAGATGATCGCGAAACGACTTCAGCTCCGCCACGACGTGCTCCGCCTCTTCGTTCCGCATGGCCGACAGGATCATGACGTTGTGCCCCGGCCAAGCCAGCGAGTCGAAGGCGTGTCCCGCTTCGCCCATCCCCAGCACCTTCGGCGCTTCCGTAAACGCCCGGACGTTGAGCCCCTTGAGCAAATGCCGGATGTCCTGATCGAGCGAGCGCCGATAGATGACCATGAGCATCTTCATGGCTGGCTCCTCCTCTGGCTTGATCAGCGGGTGGCCGTTTGGACGTAGAACGTCAATATACTTTTAATTTTGTAATCTATCGTGAACATCGTGTCAAGCGTTCGTTCCTTCCTACCGATGGGCGAGGCGCTCACCGCATCAAGACCTTGCCGGACTTGCTCCAATAATAGAAGAGGGAAAAGTTCGGGTAAAACGAGTTGGTGGCATTCTGGCCGGCGAGCGTGAACAGGACGCCGCCGGCGATCAAGAAGTTCGTATCCCCAATCCGATACTGGATGGAAGGTTCTACGCCGATCACTGAAAACCCGCTCTTCTGTCCAGAGTTGATGTTGTGCCCGTCGAGACGGCTCGTGAGTCCGTGGAGGGTGACGAACTCCAGATTGTATCCGAACCCGTGCTTGTCGCTCAGAATGTGTTCGAAGATCAGACGGGTATTGATCAAGTCGCCGAAATAAGATGCCTCGCCCTGAGGATTCTTCAAGCCGGGAGTGGAGTAGGTGTAGTAGACCCCGCCGCTCCACCGGTACGGCTTCAGGTTCTTCCGGAAGGCGATCCCGGTGGTCATGCTGACCTCCCCGGAGCGAGTCGAGGGAAACCGGCCGATGGGAGAAAACCCGCCGGGCGTCTTTTCCGTTCCAAACCATTTCCCCGTGGGGAGCGAGAGCTGATTGAACCAATTGATGCTCGGCACCCAGGAATCAGGGTCCTGCACAATCGGCCGGTACTTGAGGATAATCGAGGAATCGCCAACGCCAAAGTCGTTTTTCGACCGGCCGTTCTCGTTGGACCAGAACCCCCCTATTGACGTCTGCCCGACCAGTTCCAGGTGATCGGTGACGCCATAGGCGCTTTGGATGAAGGGGGACTGAACGCTGTACAGGTGAAGGGGGCCACGATTGGGGTCCGTCGCAAGACGGAACTGGTTGCCGAAACTGCTCTCACCGATCTGCGAGAAGATCAAAGGGCGGATGTACCACTGGCCCTTGGGCTGAATGTCCGGGGATGAAATCAGCATCGGACCGTGCGACAGCGGATTCCAGCTCTTCCGGTACTTCTTGATCTCCTCTTCCGTGGGGACCCAGTGAACCGTCGCCGCCCAATCCAGCACGTCCTCAGCCGCGCCCGCCGCCGAAACGAGCGAGGCGACCGATACGATGGACAACAGCAGGACGCGCCACTTCACGGTTCTCACCTCGAACGTGGCATCTCAGCGGAACGTCGCAAAGGATCGGCCCTAGGGTAGCACCTAGCGTACAATTAGGGAAGAGTCCTAAGATGCAACTTAAAAATACGCACCTGGGGTTTCATTCTCTGGACAACGCGGAGCTAAAGAGAGAGAATGGAGGACAGCCATGACTCCTCTCGTCGTTTTGCAAGGCCTGAACCGCCATCGTGAGCGCCAGATGAAAGTCGGCTTGTGGCTTTCCCCCGCCCTGGCCCTGTCTGCCTGTGTTGGAATTGCCCCCCCCGCGCACCTGTTGACCGACGTGGTGGAGATCAAGGCCGGCGAACGCCACACCTGCGCCCTGACCTCGGCCGGCGGCGTGAAGTGCTGGGGGTTCAACCACGACGGGCAGTTGGGCGATGGGCGGGGGGAGGACCGCAGCCTACCCGCTGATGTGGCGGGCCTGACCAGCGGCGCGAAGGCCATTACCGCTGGCTGGCGCCATAGCTGCGCCATCACGTCGGCGGGAGGGATCATGTGCTGGGGAAACAACCACGATGGTCAGGTCGGCGATGGGAGCCAGACTGACCGCAACACCCCGCAGGACGTGGTGGGACTCCTGACGCGGGTCACCGCGATCGTGGCCGGGGAACGGCACACCTGCGCCCTGACCACGAACGGAGGCGTGAAGTGCTGGGGAAACAACCACGACGGCCAGTTGGGCGATGGCACCAGGACGGATCGGGTGACCCCGGTGGACGTGAAAGGGTTGACGAGCGGCGTCACGGCGATCACGGCCGCATGGCGGCACACCTGCGCCTTGACCACCGCGGGGGGCGTGAAGTGCTGGGGAAACAACCACGACGGGCAATTGGGCAACGGGACGCACAACGACAGCCCCGCTCCCGTGGATGTCGTAGGACTGACGAGCGGAGTCGCCGCGATTTCGGCTCGATGGCGGCACACCTGCGCCATCACGAGCGCGGGCGGCGTCAAGTGCTGGGGGGGCAATCACGACGGCGCGGTGGGCGACGGCACCAGGACGGATCGCCCCGCGCCGGTTGACGTTGCGGGGTTGGCGAGCGGCGCCAAGGCCATAGCGAGCGGGTGGCGGCACGTCTGCGTCCTGATGACCGACGGCAACGCGAAATGCTGGGGGAGCAACCACGAAGGACAGTTAGGCGACGGGACGGGCACGGATCAGAAGCGCCCGGTTGACGTCTTGCAAGTCCCGGGCGAGATCGTCGCCATTACCGCCGGAGGGCAACACACCTGCGCGTTGACCCGCGGCTCCGTCACTTGCTGGGGAGAGAACGAGGACGGCCAGCTAGGCGATGGGACCTTCAAGAATACCCTCGCGGCCAAGGCGGAATCGGGCGGCTGACTGAGAGCGCGGGCGGAGCCGACCATGTGGATCCGCCCTGCGAATCCGCTCAAAGGGATCATTTCGCGTTCAATCGGACCACGATCGCGCCCATCAAGTCGCCCTGCCGGAAATCCTTCTTTGGACTGCCCGGATGATGATTGTGGCAGTCCGCGCAGGCCTGGACGATGGCATAGTCCGCCGCCACGCCCTTAACCTGATTCCCGTCCATGAAAGTCAGGACTTTGATCTCGGGATTGGCCATCATCTTCTGCAAGGCGTCGGCTTCCGCCTTGGTCTTCGGGAGGTTGGACTTGTAAATCGGCGTGAGACCGATGAGCCCAAGGTCGAAATTCTTGATCTCCGCGCCAGCCGCCTTCACGAATTGAGCGGGCAACATGATCCCGTGCGCCTCAGTCGCCCAGTTTTCGGTGGGCTTGACTCCGACCTTGTCGGCCTGCTCGACAATGGTCTTGGAATAGACCGTGCGAAAGGCCTGCGCCGTCTCCAGTATATACTTGACCGTCGTCTCCTGGGGCGTGTCGGCCCCGGGAACGAGCGGCGCAGCGAGGCTCATGACCAGCAGTAGAACCGCAAAAAACATTCCTCCAACCCAACCCCGCCACTTCATACCGACCTCCCGGGTTGAGGTTTGATCAGATTGGGCGTCACGGACAATTTGGTTACTCTCCTCTTGGTGGATTGTCAAGGCACCTTCTTTCACCGAGGTGACAAGGAGCTGTAAACGGGAAGGCGGCGGATCGAATGCGCCGCGCCGGTTGCAAGCTTGGGCCGCTACGCCTGCGCGACTGCTTCGTAAACCGGCCGCACGTCCGGCAGGGGTTCCCAGCGGAGGACGGCGAGGGAGTCCTCCACGTAGGCGGGGGTGCGCATCCCGTTCAGGACGCAACTGACGCCCGGCGTCGAGGTGAGGATCCAGAGATTCTTCCGGGACAGACTCTCACTCCGTCGGAGCTCGGGCAGGAGCGGGTCAATGAGCCGGGCCACCGCTTCGGTCTTCTCCCGGCTCTTGACCGTGGCCTCACGCCGTAACTCTCCGAGGAGCGCGAGCAGCTCGGGGAGGTACCGTTCCCGCCAGTCGTGCCACTTCTCTCCCGAATCGCCGCTGAAGTGCTGCGTCAGGGCGCGGAGGACCTGGTTGACGTGGGGGGCGATCATCTGGGCTTCAACCTGGTTCCAATGTTCCAGGCTTTGCACGAGCGGTCTGAGCCGGGGCAATTCCTCCGCCCAGGCGAAGTAATCGCGGGGCGGAAGGCCCTGGCCCGGGTGCGGGACCAGCGGGGCGATGTCATTGCGATACTCACGCTCCAAGGCCGCCACCTTGTCCCGCTGCACGTCGAAGGGGACGACCTGCGGCTCGAGCGGCAGGTCCGCCAGGCGGACCATCATCCCCTGTCCGCCCCGCTTCGGCTGCATCGCATTGAGGGGCCGGTTCACGAGCACCGCCACCCCCTCCGACTTGGCCAGCTCCAACAGGGTCTGACTCTGATCCCGTCCCGTGTTGGGCGTCAGGCACGCGCCGGACTCGAACAGGTTCATCGGACATTGCAGCACCGCGAAATGGTGGGTGTCGCTGCCGGCCGTGGCCGCCGCCCTCCGCGCCGCCTCGAGCATGAGCGACAGGGACGTGGCTTCCGGGTCGTGAGGCTCGGCCGTGCTGGTATTGGAGGAGACGCCGTACCAGCGGAGGCGGCCGGCTTGGACCTGGGACTCGAAGAAGACAAAGGCCGCTTCCAGCCTGGCGTAGAACTGGTCCCGCAGACGCGCCAGATCGCCGCCGCGCCGCTTGGCGTCCGAGAGGAAATATTCGGGATTGTGAAGGAGGCAGACATCCAGCGTCTGAAGACCCAGCCGGTCCAATGAAAGGGCCAGTTGATCGGCCAGGAACTCCGGATGCACGCAGTGCCAGGCGCCCTCCGCATACTTCACCATCTCCGGGTAGGAACGTCCCGCCTTCTCGCGCGCCTCGGCTTGCTTGAGATTCTGCCCCTGCACGTAGCCGATCTTGGAGACGACGATGACTTCCTCGCGCTTCAGCTCTCCGGACCGGACAAGCTCCGCCAGCACGGCGCCGACCAGCCGCTCGCTGTCCCCGTCGCCATAGTTGGTGGAGGTGTCAATGAGGCTGCAGCCCTCGCGCAGGGCCTTGACCAACGCCTGCCTGTGCTCCGGCTCCTCCAGACCCACCCGGTAGCAACCGAAGCCGAGACGGCTGGTCGTGAGCCCGGTCGAGCCGAGCGGGCCAAACCCCAAGGCTGCGCTCGGCGGCGCATCGGGCCGGTTGACGAAGCGAACCGCATAGGCGGCGGTCCCGCCGGTCGTGGCTTGACCGGAGAGACGGGAGCCTTGCAACGTCTTCGGCGTTCCCCCCTGATCCTTGGCCGATTCCTTGAGCCCTTCTGCCACCGCATTCGGATCGGTGATCGGGGCCTGGCAGGAAAAATTCCGGCAGACGTAGAGGGCCGGCGCTCCCTTGACGAGCTCCTTGCCGAGCAGCAGGGGATGGTCCGTCTTCGGACCGGCTGGATCGTGATGGGCGATGATCCGGTTCGGAAGGTACAGGCGGCCGACCGAGCGGCAGAGCGCCTCATAGCGCGGCTCGCCGGGCCTGCCGACGAAGGCCAGTTCCACCGGTCCGCGCAGGAGCAGGTCTACGACGATGAGGCTCTTGGTAAAAGCGCGGGGATATCTGGATATCTGCCGGCCGTAGGCCCGGACCGCCTTGGCCGACGCTTCCCGGAAATCCTCGCGGCCATAGTGGAACGAGAGCCGGGCGAGCACCGAGGCGGCCACCGCGTTGCCGCTCGGGGCGGCGCCGTCCGGTCCTTCCCGGCTGCGCAGGATGAGCGTCTCGTGGTCTGCGGCGGTGGTGAAAAACCCTCCGTTGGCCTCGTCGGCAAAATCCGCCGTGATCCGCTCCGCCAGACGGACGGCTTCGCGCAGATAGCGTTCCGAGCCTCCCGCCTCGTAGAGCTCCACCAGCCCCTCGGCGAGAAAGGCATAGTCCTCCAGACAGGCGAGGAGATGCGCCTTGCCGGCTCGATAGGTCCGGTAGAGCCCTCCGTCCGGACGACAGAGGGTGCACAGGAGGAAATCCGCCGCCCGTTCCGCCGCAAGCCGGTACCGAGGTTCTCCCAGGACCCTGGCTCCTTCCGCCATCGCCCGGATCATGAGGCCGTTCCAGCCGGTGAGGATCTTGTCGTCCAGCCCCGGCGGAACCCGCTTCCTTCTCGCTCCGTAGACCTTCAGTCGAGCCGACTCGATCGAGCGGTGGAGCTCCTCCGGCGCGACGCCCAGATCCTTGGCGACTTCTTCCAACGGACGGGGCGTGTTGGGGATGTTCTTGTGTTCCCAGTTGCCGCCCGGCGTGATGTCGTAGTAGGCACAGAAGCGCCGGGCCTCCTCCTCGTTCCCGAGCGCCTCGCCGATCTCCTCCGGCGTCCAGACGAAGAATTTGCCTTCCACCCCTTCGGAGTCTGCGTCGGTGGCTGAGTAGAAGCCTCCCTCGGGGGAGGTCATCTCCCGCAGGATATAGTCGAGCGTCTCAACGGCGATCCGCCGGTAGGTGGTCTCGCCGGTGACCTGATAGGCCTCCAGATAGACGTGGGCCAGAAGCGCGTTGTCGTAGAGCATCTTCTCGAAGTGGGGAACCAGCCACCGGTCGTCCGTGGCATAGCGGGCGAAGCCTCCGCCGATCTGGTCATACATCCCGCCGGCCGCCATTCCGTCCAGGGTCTTCCGCACCATCAGGAGGGTCTGCCCGTCCCCCGTCCGGGCATGGCGACGGAGAAGGAACGACAGGCCGGTCGCGGGCGGAAATTTTGGCGCCTGGCCGAACCCGCCGTACCGGGAATCGAAGTCTTCAGCGAACTGGGCGACCGCTGCGTCCAGCTCCTCTTCGCCCACCGCCAGAGGCGAGCCGACCTGCATGGACTGGCGCAGACGGGCGGTCACGCTCGCCGCCTGCTGCCTGAGTCCGTCCTGATCCCTGCGCCACCACTCGGCGATCTGCTGGAGCACGGTGGGGAAGCCGGGCCGGCCCCACCGGTCGGTGGGGGGGAAGTAGGTGCCGGCGAAGATCGGCTCCTGTTCGGGCGTGAGAAAGACCGTCATGGGCCAGCCCCCCTGGCCGTGGTTGAGCTGGAGGGTGGCCTGCATGTAGATCTCGTCCAGGTCGGGCCGCTCCTCCCGGTCCACCTTGACGCAGACGAAGCGCGCGTTCATGAGCGAGGCGATCCGCTCGTCCTCGAAGGACTCGCGTTCCATGACGTGGCACCAGTGGCAGGCCGAATAGCCGATGGAGAGGAGGATCGGCCGGTTGAGTTCCTTGGCGCGGCGCAGCGCCTCCTCCCCCCAGGGATACCAGTCCACGGGGTTGTAGGCATGCTGCAAGAGGTAGGGGCTGGTCTCGTGAATCAGCCGGTTGGGCGCGCGCTGCTCGTTCGACATGCGGCCACCGTACCATCCGGTGAAAGGGCCGGTCAACCGCAGTCAGTTTCACGCTTCACGAGCGACGAGTGACGGGCGACGCCCCCGGTTACTGCGAACTGCCCAGGCTTAACTCGTAGAGGAGGACCTTCCATCCATCCTCTTCGCTCAGGAACTGGCCGACGATGGGCAGCATGCCGGTCCCCGGCACCTTGCCGGACTGGCCCAGGCTGCCGTTCTTCAGCACCCACATGAGCTCGCCGGGAGTCCGTAGGGTCCTGAACTTCGGGTTCGTGAAGTTGCGGGGCTGGATCGGGAGCACCTTGGCGGCGCCTCCGTTGCCCTTGCCCTCCGGCCCGTGACATTGGAAGCAGGTCCCCCGGCCCAAGAAGATTGCCTTGCCCTCCGCGAGGATTTCCGGAGTCGGCTGGAACGGGGGCTTCAGCGCCTTGGCCTCGGCCAATTCGGCGGCCGGCACCCGCGGAACCCGGATGTCGAACTCACCGCCCGCCTGGCCGTAGCCGGACGGATCGGCCGCCAGGCACCAGCCGGCCGCCAGCGTGAGCGTCATTCCACAGACCGCCATGAGAACCTTCCGCGTCATGATCCCTCCACAGAAAAGTCGTGAGCCTCGGCCGAAAAAACCGCTGGAGTCTAGCACAGGGCCGGCGGCCGGGCAACGGTGCATCTCCTGCCGGCGCGGGCGATTGTGTTACAATGCGCCCGCGCCTCGCAGAGCGGACGGCAAGGGAAGGGCATGCCCTTTGATGCGAACAGGCTGGCGAAGTACCGGGCGGGGATGCGCCGCCGGATCGAAGACCTCAGGCGACGCACCGAGGACAGCCTGGACTTCGCGATGGACCACATGATGCTGGAGCGGGTGGACTCCTATTTCCGGATCGAGGAAGGGCTGGGCGAGATCGACCGGATGCTCCCGCTGATCGAGGAGGAGCTGGTCGCCGTTCAGGACCAGTCCGGCGCCCTCCGGCTGGAGTCGCGTCTGGAGTTCATCGAGGACCGGCTCGAGGAGTTCGACAGCGAGATCCGCCAGCGGCCCAGGCGCCGCCGCCGGCGGATCAACTTCTCCGACTTTTTCAAGGCCGCCGGCGGGGGAGGGACGGGCGCCGACGGCCCCCGCGGCGAGATCACCAGCCCGACCGAGGCCTTCGCCGCCCTCGGGTTGGAGTACGGCAGCCCGATGCGGGCGGTCACGACCGCTTTCCGGCAGCGCGCCAAGGACCTCCATCCGGACGTCCGCAAGGGCGACCGGAGCGCCGAGCCGGAGCTGCGCCGCATCATCGAGGCCTATCAATACCTCAAGGAGTACTGGAGCGCCACCCTGACCGAGCCGCCCCGGGAGAGCTGAACTTGGCAGGCTCCAACCTCTCGTGAAGCCCCACACGCCACAGTACGTCACCGACCGGGACAGCCTGCGCGCCCTCTGCCGCCGGCTCCTGGAGCACGATCGGCTGGCCGTGGACACCGAGTTCGTGGGCGAGAGCAGCTTCGTGCCGCGCCTGGAATTGATCCAGGTCGCGGCGGGGGACCTCTGCGCCGTGCTCGACTTTCCCGCCATCGGCGCGCTCGACAGTTTCGCCGAGATCCTGGCCGAGCCCCGGATTGAGAAGGTCTTCCACGCGGGCCGCCAGGACCTGGAGCTCTTCTTCGCCCACATGGGGCAGGTGCCGACCCCCGTCTTCGACACCCAGGTCGCAGCCGCCATGGTCGGCTACGGCACGCAGGTGGCCTACGCCAGCCTGGTCGAGCGGATCACGGGAGCGAAGCTGGACAAGTCCCACACCCTGTCGAACTGGAGCCAGCGCCCGCTGACCCGCGAGCAGATCACCTACGCCCTGGAGGACGTCCAGTTCCTGCTGCCCATCCGGGAGCATCTTCAGACGCGACTCCTGTCCCTGGGCCGGCTGGATTGGGCGCGGGAGGAATTCGCCCGCCTGGGCACCCGGTTGAGCGACGGCTCGCAGGATCCCCGGCTGCGCTACCAACGGATCAAGGGATGGGAGGGACTGAAGCCCAGGGCGGCGGCCGTGTTGCGGGAGTTGGCGGCCTGGCGCGAAGAGGAAGCCCGTCGCCGGAACGTGCCGCGGGGGCGGATCGTCCGCGACGAGGGGCTCGTGGAGCTGGCCCGCCGTGCTCCTACGAGCCAGTCGGCCCTGCGGGCGATTCGGGGGCTCCATCCTTCGGAGGTCGAGCGGAACGGGGAGGCCATGCTGGCGGCGATCAAGGCCGGCTTGGCCGTTCCCCAGTCCGAATGGCCGGAGGTGCCGAAGACCGGCAGACCCGAACCGGAAGCGGCCGGGCTGGTGGATCTCCTGCAGGCGGCGCTCAAGGCCCTCGCCTCGAAAGAGCACATCGCGCCCAGCCTGCTGGCCAGTTCCGCCGATCTCCAAGCCCTGGTCGAGGCCAAGCACGAGAGGGAAACACTGGACCTTCCGATCCTGCAGGGTTGGCGGCGGGAGCTGGCCGGGGAGGCCCTGCTGGACATCCTCAGGGGCAGAACGACCCTCAGCGTGGACCCCAAGACCGGGAAGCTCAGGCTGATGCAGCAAGGATGAAGCGTGAAGTATGAATTATGAAGGATGAACGCGGAATGCTGAACGAAAGAGTTCCAGATGTTACCGTTCAGCATTCATCGTTCTGCATTCAGCATTGTTATCCGAGCAGGCGTTTGACCGTTTCCGCCGGCCTGGCCAGAATCGCCCGGTCCTCCCGTTCCACGATCGGCCGTTGGATCAGATCCGGGTGCTTGACCATCAGATCGAGCAACTCGTCCTCGGACAGGTCCTTCTTGGCCAGCCCGAGCTTCTTGTAGACCTCCTCCTTGGCCCGCAGGACCTCCCTCGCGCCGAGGCCCGCTTTCTTCAGCAGCTTCTTGAGCGACGCCTTCGTGAAGGGCGTCTCGTAATAGTTCACGGTTTCGTAGGGAGTGCCGCTGGCCTGCACCAGCTTGACGGCCTCCCGGCAGGTGCTGCACGTGGGTTTCTGATAGATCGTCAGCTTCGCCATGGGCTTTCTCCTCATCCTCCCGAGTTTTCCAGAGCTTGAACTCGTTCCCGAGCGCATGTTAGAAGCACTCAACAGCCTTGCTCGTCCTGTTCAGACCTATGCCGACAGCGGGAACCAGCTCCAGCGGAGAGTTCGCGACAGCCAGCGCCGCCCAGCGCACCCTGAAGGACCTGCGGACGAAGCGGAAAGGCCAGCCGGTCTTCGTCCTCGGTCATGATCCGGAACGCCGGGGACAGGAGGCGGTCTTCGAACTGTTCAACGTCCGGCTCGCCATCGTGAAGTTTTCGGACGAGACGATGCTGGGTTACGATCCGGTGGAGCTGCTGCTCCCGACGGAAATCGACGAGAAGGGCGTAGCCTACTTCGAGATCCGCAAGTGCCGGACCTGCGACCAGTTGTTCCCCCTGACGTCCGAGGAGGCCAACGCGGAGCAGGAGCGGACCGATTGCCCCGAGTGCACGCCGTAAGGCGATTCCGAAAGGCGCGCCGCACCCCTAATCGATCTGTGGCGCAAACTCCAGCGCTTTTTTCAAGAGACAGTCGCCGGCGATCCCCTGCAGCGTCATCGGCAGCATCCCCGCGTCCAGCACCCTGACCGAGACGACCCGGTAGCCATCGGGAGTTTTCCAGGCCTCGACCCGGAGCGCGTGGCAGATTTCGAGTTTTTTCCAGATGAGATTGTCCAGGATGGAGTCGGTGGCGATCAGAACCGCCTCACTCGGCGGCCCCCCTTCGGACACCTGCGCGGTCACTCGGCTCTTGTCCCTTGGAACTTTGGTCACCACCGCGAATACGACCAGGGGATCCTGCTGGGCCAGCGCGATGGGCCAGGGGCCCGCTGCCAACAGCAGGATCAATCCGGCCATCAGTCCGCCCCTGCGCCGAACGTTCATCGCTCTTCGCCTTTCTGCTTGAGCCCCTCCCTCCCGGCTGCGGGGGAGGCCGAACGATCCGGGGCCGGCCCTCCGTGGCTCAGGACGCTCGTGCCGACCGGCCTGGACTGGGCTTCGGGCCGCTCGGAGGCGCCACGGTAGAGGAAGAACCAGCCGACGAGAAGGGCGACGACTCCCAGAGCCAAGAGAAGCTTCACGGCCCGTTCCACGTCCATCCGTCCCGCCCGTTCGTCTCCGCACGGACCCCGACACGTAGTATGCCGAAGCCGCTTCGGTCATTTCAAGGGACGCGCTTCCTTGACTCGCCGGAAGCCCCTCTCTAGAATTCGCGGCAGAACGGAGCGAGCAGCGAACAGCGCCGAGCCAAGGCGGGACACTCTTTCCGGAAGTGAAGCTGTTCGCTGGTGGCTATTCGCTGTTTTCCAAGCAGGAGGCCTATGGAGTATCGCGAGCTCGGCGTCACCGGCCTCAAAGCCTCGGTCGTCGGCCTGGGGACCTGGGTGATCGGAGGGTGGATGTGGGGAGGCGCGGAAGACCGCGAGTCCCTGGCCGCGATCCGCCGGGCCATCGAGCTGGGTGTGAACCTGATTGACACGGCCCCGATCTACGGACACGGGCGGTCCGAGGAGCTGGTCGGGCGGGCCGTGGCCGAGTCCGGCCAACGGGACCGGCTCATCCTCGCCACCAAGGTGGGGCTGGAGTGGGACGAAGCACGCACCAGGGTCTGGCGGAACTCCGGCCGGGCCCGCATTCTCCGCGAAGTCGAAGAGAGCCTCAGGCGCCTGCGCACCGGCGTGATTGACCTTTACCAGGTGCATTGGCCCAATCCCGCCACCCCCTTCGAAGAGACGATGGAAACGCTTGTCGCGGTACAGCGGCAGGGCAAAATCCGGTTCATCGGGCTCAGCAACTTCACCCAAGCCCAGGTCGAGCAATGTCGCGCCGTCGGACCGGTGCACGTCCTGCAGCCCCCCTTCAACCTGTTCGAGCGCGCTGCGCAGGAGACCGGCCTGCTCGACTTCTGTCAGACCCGCCGCATCGGCGCGCTCATTTATAGCCCCCTCTGCCGCGGGCTCCTCTCCGGGAAGTACCGGGGGACCGAGACCTTCACCGAGGGCGACGTGCGACGACTGGACCCCAAGTTCCAGGGCGAGCGGTTTCGGGACTACGTGGCTTGCACGGATCGGTTGGCGACGGTCGCAAAGCGGAGGGGCAAGACGGTCGGACAGTTGGCCGTCCGCTGGTGCCTTGACCAGCGGGGAGTCACCGTCGCTCTCTGCGGAGCCCGCCGGCCGGAGCAGATCGAGGAGAACGTGGGCGCGGCAGACTGGCGCCTCACCGCCGAGGAGCAGCAGGAAATCAACCGGATCGTGGCCGAGGCTGTCCCGACGCCGGTCGGGCCGGAGTTCATGGGACCGCCGTAAAAAGCCGTGACGGGTGATGGGTGAAGGGTGACCTGTGCAAGACGACGCGGGGACGCGGAGACACGGAGATCGCCGCGTCGCCCCCTCGCCGTGTCTCCGCGTCGATCTCGCAACGCGTCACGTGTCACGAAGGAGTGTGAGGAATGCCGCATGACTTCATGCCAGGATTAGCGGGCGTGCCGGCCGCCAAGTCCTCGGTCAGCGACGTGGACGGGGAGCGGGGCGTCCTGGAATACCGGGGCATCAGGATCGAGGAGCTCTGCGAAAAGTCTTCGTTCCTCGAGACGGCCTTTCTCCTGCTCTTCGGACGGCTTCCGTCCCGGTCCGAGCTCGACCGTTTCACCGGCGACATCACCGGCCATCGGCGGATCAAGTACCGGCTCGTGGACCTCATCAAGTGCCTGCCTGAGCACGGGCACCCGATGGACGCTCTCCAGGCGGCCGTGGCAGCCCTGGGCATGTTCTACCCGGGCCGAAACGTGAAGGACATGGAGAACAATTACTGGTCCGCCGTCCGGCTCGTCGCCAAACTGCCCACGATCGTCGCGGCCTGTGCGCGGCTGCGCCGGGGCGACGATCAGATTCCGCCGCGGGACGACCTGGGCTTCTCGGAGAACTTCCTCTACATGCTGACCGAGAAAGCCCCGGAGCCGGTCGTCAGCCGGACGCTGGACGTCTGCCTGATCCTGCACGCGGAGCACACGATGAACGCCTCCACGTTCACGGGCTTGGTGACGGCCTCGACGCTGGCCGACCCCTACACGGTCGTGGCTTCCTCGATCGGGGCCTTGAAGGGCCCCCTGCACGGCGGGGCCAACGAGGAAGTGGTGCAGATGCTCAAGGAGATCGGTACGCCCGATCGCGTGCGCCCCTACCTGGAAGAAAAGCTCGGGAACAAGCAGAAGATCATGGGGCTGGGACACCGGGTCTACAAGGTCAAGGACCCGCGGGCCACGATCCTCCAGCGGCTCTGCGAGCGGCTGTTCAAGGCCTGCGGCACCTCTCCGCTCTATGAGGTCGCGCTGGAAGTGGAGCGGGTTTCCACGGAGCTGTTGAGGGAGAAGAAGACCTATCCGAACGTGGACTTTTACTCGGGGATCGTCTACGAGAAGATGGGCATCGAGGTGGACTTCTTCACGCCGATCTTCGCGATGGCGCGGGTCGCCGGCTGGCTGGCCCACTGGTTCGAGCAACTGCGGGAGAACAAGCTCTACCGGCCCGAGCAGATCTACGCGGGCGAGCACAACCGCCCCTACGTGCCCATCGACCGCCGCTGACGCTCGCCTTCCAGGCTCTATCCCGCCGGGTTGATCGAGAGAAAGATCGTGGCATTGCCGCGGCTGATGAGGAGCAGCACCGGGGCCTTGGGGGAGAGGCGCTCCGTCAGCCGCTCGAAGTCCTGCGCGGAGCGGACCGGCTTGCGGTTGATCTCCCGGATGATGTCCCCGGCCTGCAATCCGGCCCGTTCGGCCGGGCTGCCCGGCTCGATGTCCTTCACGACCGCGCCGGAGTCGCCGCGGGACCGGCCCTGCCGTCCGGGCCGGTCCGGGGCGTAGGTCTCCACGGTGACGCCGGCCAGGGCATGGTCACCCCGGCCGCCCTCGGAGCGGCCGCGCGAGGCCTTGGCCAGTTCCTTCGGCAGCTCGCCGATCGTGATCTTCACGTCGCGGACGGACTTCTCGCGCCACACCCGGAGCGTCACGGTCGCGCCGGGGGCGGTCTCCGCAATCAGTGAACGCAGGTGCGCCGGATCGTTGACCGCCGTCCCGTTGTAGGCGGTGATGATGTCCCCGCGCTCCAGTCCGGCCTTGGCCGCCGGACTGTCCTCCGTGACGTCGGCCACCAGCGCGCCCTTGGTGTCCGGCGCGCCGAACTCCTTGGCCAGATCCTGACTGACTTCCTGGATGGAGACCCCGATCCAGCCCCGCACGACCTTCCCGTGCTTGACGAGGCTGCTCATCACGTTCTTGACCATGTTGCTCGGGATGGCGAACCCGATCCCCATGTAGCCGCCGCTTCTGGTGAAGATCGCGGTGTTGATGCCGATGAGCTCCCCCCTGAGGTTCACCAGCGCTCCGCCGGAATTGCCGGGATTGATCGCGGCGTCGGTCTGGATGAAGTCCTCGTAATCGACGATACCCATGTTCGCGCGGCCCACCGCGCTGATGATGCCCATCGTGACCGTCTGGTTCAGGCCGAACGGGTTGCCGACCGCCAGCACCAATTCCCCGACCTGGAGTCGGGTGGAGTCGCCCCAGGCGAGGGTGGGGAGATCCGCGGCCTCGACTTTGATCACGGCCACGTCGGTCTTGGGATCGGTGCCCACCAGCTTCGCCTTGAGGCTCCGCTTGTCCGGCAGCAGCACCGTGATCTCGTCCGCCTGGTCCACGACGTGGTTGTTGGTCACGATGTAGCCGTCCGCGCTCACGATCACCCCGGAACCCATCCCCTGCTCCCGCCGC
This sequence comes from Nitrospirota bacterium, assembly GCA_040757595.1. Taxonomy (NCBI): domain Bacteria; kingdom Pseudomonadati; phylum Nitrospirota; species Nitrospirota bacterium. The sequence continues at coordinate 23,488 of JBFLWP010000007.1, forward strand.
TCGCGCGGCGGCTGGAAGCGCCGCTCGAATTCCTCGCCGAAAAAGCGCCGGAAGAAGGGATCGTCGAAGAAGGGGCTGGGGATCGGCTCGGATTCAAGGCGGGTCTTGCGGACCGACGAGATGTTGACGACCGACGCCCGGGCCAGCTTGGCGACGGAGACGAACGTCTCGTTGGACGGAACGCTGCCGGCCGGCTGGGCCGAAACCGCTGGAGGGGCGGCCAGGGCCGCAGGGATGGCATCGGACCCCGGACCCTCCGAGCAATGGACCATGCCGGCGAGCAGGAGCAGGAATCCCAGGCGCATGCTCACATGCAACGCTTTTACCATCATCATTATTCAAGTTCCTCCGTTCGCAACCCAGGTTCTCACGGCGCGGGCGAACCGTCGCGGGCAGGACGCTCGGCCTCCGGCGGCATCTCAGGTAATTTCTTCCGGTCGAGAGTCAAGTGAGACGGAAGGCGGGAAGGAAAACTCCGGCGCGAAGGGGAACCGTCAACGCGGACGACGCATCTCTTCCCGCATCACGAGCTCCCAGACCAACTCGTCCGGGTCATGGCGCAGCACGTAGCGGTGCTCGTCGTCGGCCAGGACCTTGAAGACGCTGTGGCGCTCTGTGTACCAGCGCGCCACGACCGCCCGCACCCCGTATCGGACCCCCTCGTAGAGGAAGGAGCGTGGCGTCTCCTCGCCCTTGTACCCGGCATAGGCCTCGACGACCACGTTCCCCCCGCCGGACGCTCCTGCTGCCGAGCCGATGGACTGCCTCGTCATGAGCGAACGATATCGCGAGCCGGCAGGCCTGTCAACGGCCGGACGGGGCAAGATCGGGAGACTTGTCCGGCACCGGGCAAAGGGCTAAGATCGAGCCGGCGGTCAAGGCGGTCATCCCACCGAGTCGCCGAAAGGAGGCCCCCATGCCCATCTATGTCAGTCTGGTCAAATTCACCGAGCACGGCATTTCGACGATGAAGCAGCAGGGGATCGCCCGGTCGGAGGGGGTCCAGAAGAACATCGAATCACTCGGGGGCCGACTGTTGGACGCCTACTACTGCCTCGGCGACTACGACGTCGTGGCCATCCTGGAATTTCCCAACAACCGGGCGGCCATGAAAGCGGCCGTGCTGAACTCGGCGATGGGCCACATCAGAATCACCACGATGCCGGCCGTCTCGCGCGGCGAGTGGCGCGAATTGCTCCGGGAAGTCTGGTCCGGCAAGTCGAAACGGACCTGACCGCCCCCGATCGGCCCTCGTCCGGCCGTTCAGTCTCACCGGCAGAGCGGGCTCCAGACTTGAAGGTCCGCGCGCCGGCCGGCCAGTCAATCCTTTTGACAATCCAACGAGTTGTATGCTAGATTCGCCGGACTTTTGGGCCGCCAACGGCTCACAATTGGCGCGGTGGCAGCGCCTATCACGGAGTGGCGGAATGGCCTCATCGGGCAGTCAGCGGTCTCATGTCGTCCTCGTCGTCGGGTCCGGCCCGGCCGGGATGTCCGTCGCCAACCTCATGTCCAAAGCCGGCCACGAGGTGATCATCCTGAACCGGGACATCAAATTCGGCGGGCTGGCGGAATACGGCATCTTCCCGAACAAGCTGAAGCTGCGCGGCGGGCTGCGGAAGACTTACTGGGAAATCATCGAGCGGCCCAACGTCCATTATTTCGGGAACGTCTCGGTCGGTCGGGGCAAGGACCTGACCCTGGACGACCTTCGAAGCCTCGGGGCGAGCGCGCTGGTGTTCGCCACCGGCGCCCAGGGCACCAAGACCATCGGCGTGGAGGGAGACACGGCCGTCGGGGTCTACCATGCCAAGGACCTGGTCTATCACTTCAACCGCCTGCCCGGATTCGCCCAGCGTCCGTTCGACATGGGCGAGCGGGTGGCCATCATCGGCGTCGGCGACGTCATGGTGGACATCGCCCATTGGCTCATCCGCTACAAGCAGGTGGGGGAGGTCACGGCGATCGCCAGGCGCGGACCGGCGGAGCGGAAGTACAACCCGAAGGAGATCCGCGCCGTCTGCGCGAACATTGACCGGGACGCCCTGGCCAAGGAGTTGGCCCGCATCCGGCCCAGGCTGGAAGCAATCGGGCAGAACCCGGACGAGATCCTCAAGGCCATGCTCGACGAGTTCACGAAGTGCGAGCCGCTGCAGAGCCGGACCAGGATGGGCTTCCGGTTCCTGGCCTCTCCGCGGCGCGTGCTGACCGACGGCCACAACCGGGTGCGCGCCCTGGAGATCGAGGAGAACGGGCTGGAACCGAAGGGCCAGGACTTCTCCGCGGTCGGGCTCAAGCAGTTCTACGAGTTCCCGTGCGACAGCGTGGTGTTTGCGGTCGGAGACAAGGTGGACGAATCGCTGGGGCTCCCATACAAGAACGGCTCGTTCCTGACGAACCCCGCACGCACGACCAACGAGCCGGACGACGCCCTGTTCCAGGCCTACGACGAGGCCTCGGGCAAGATCGTCGAGGGCGTCTTCCTCGCCGGCTGGGCGCGGAAGGCCAGCGAGGGGCTCGTGGGCGTGGCCAAGCGGGACGGGGAATGGTGCGCCGAGGTCGTGAGCCGCCATCTGGAAACCCAGACGCCCAGAGACCGGTCGGCGATCGACGGCCTCCTGCACCGGCTCCGCCGGACGCTGGAGGAGCGCGGCGTCCAGGTCATCGACGCCGGAGGGCTCCGGGCCCTGGAGGAAGCGGAAAAGGCCTACGGGCCGACGGCCGACTGCATCGGCGAGTTCAAGTTCGCCTCCAACCAGGAGATGCTCGCCCAGATCCAGCGGCGGCGCGAGACGTCCAAAGCCACGGCGGCGCGCTAGCCCCGTGCCTCAGCCGTCCCCCCACTTCAGCTTCCGCCGCAGGACTTCGTAGTAGGTCCGGTCCGGGAATCGGATGAGGCGGGTCCGGTGCTCGGAGACCCGGATCGTCACCGTATCGCCCTGCGTCATGGCGACCCCCACCTGCCCGTCGAACGTCGTCATCGCCCCTTCGTCCTCGCTCAACAGCGTCACCTCCAGCGACGCGCCGCTCGGGATCAACAGGGGACGGTGGGTCAGGGTGTGCGGGCAGATCGGAGTCAGGATCAGGGCCTGGATCGACGGAGCCGCGATGGGACCGCCGGCCGACAGCGAATAGGCCGTTGAGCCGGTCGGCGTCGAAACGATCAGTCCGTCCCCCCGCAGTCTGGTGACGAGCTGCCCGTCGATCGCGATTTGAACCTCGATCATCCGCGCCAACGTCCCCTTGCTGATCACCACGTCGTTGAGGACCGTCGCCTGGGCGACGTGTTCCCCGTGACGGTGCAGCTGGGACCGGAGCATCAGCCGGTCGTCGAGCAAGAACTCCTGCGCGAAGACCTTCTCGAGCGCCGGGTAGAGCTGCTCGACGCTGGCCTCGGTCAAAAACCCCAACCCCCCCATGTTCACGCCCAGAATCGGCACCCCCCGCTCTTCGACCAGCCGCGCGGCGTTCAGCATGGTCCCGTCGCCTCCCAGCACCACGACCATGTCGGCCAGCGTGGCGATCTGGGTCTTCTTGAAGGTCGCAGGCTCTCCGATGAGCGCGGCGGTGGATCCGTCGAGCACGACCTCCTTGCGTCGCTCCCGCAGCCACGCCACGAGGTCTTTCAGGATGTGCTTGACGTCCGGGAACTTGGGTTTGGTCAGGATCCCGATCGTTTTCATGGACGACGACGCATGGGGGCCGCGCAAGCTCCGATGAACGACGGTGCGAGGCGGGAACAGCGACGAGAGAAAAACGGTGGCGGATTGTATCGGGAGGCCCCGGCCCTTGTCAACGAACGGCGCCTAACGGCGCGCATTGGGAGCGGTCGGGCACCATGTCCCCGCTCGTCCGAAAAAACCGTCCGGGCAGAGACGGTTGGACGCCATCCGCGTTCCTTCCAGGTCTTGACAGCGAAAGTACCCCCCTATAGAATTACGACAGTTTTTCCGACAGTTCTCTTGGATTCCGAGCGAGCCGGACCTCTCACGCGTCACGAGCAAAAGGAGGAGGGATGTTCGAACGATTCACGGACAAGGGTCGCAAGATCATCATCCTGGCCAGAGAGGAGGCGGAACGCCACCAGAACGACTATCTGGGCACGGAGCACTTGGTCTTGGCGATTCTCCGCGAAACGGACGGGATCGCCCTGATGATCCTCAAGAAGATGGGGCTGTCCACCGAGCAGATCCGGCTCGAGATCGAGCGGAACCTGCCGAGCGGCGGCACCACGATGACGTTCGGAGAGATTCCGTTCAGCCCGCGCGTGAAAAAAGTCATCGAGTACGGCGTCGAGGAGGCGCGCCTGCTCGGTCACAACCATATCGGCAGCGAGCACCTGCTGCTCGGTCTGCTGCGGGAAGAGGAGGGAATCGGCGGGAAGATCCTGCGGAGCCTGGGGGCCAACCTGCTGACGGCCCGCCAGCTGACCGTGACCTTCCTGCGCAAATCCGCGCCGCGCGAGCGCGACCGCAAGAGCAACACGCCGGCGCTCGACGAATTCGGCCGGGACCTCACGCAGCTCGCCCAGGACGGCCAGCTCGATCCGGTGATCGGACGCACCGACGAGATCGAGCGGGTCCTCCAGATATTGAGCCGGCGGACCAAGAACAACCCGGTGCTGATCGGCGAATCGGGCGTGGGGAAGACCGCCATCGTCGAAGGCCTGGCCCAGCGGATCGTCCAATCCGAAGTGCCGGACAATCTCCTCAACCGCCGCGTCATTGCGCTGGACCTCGGCTCCCTGGTGGCGGGCACCAAGTACCGCGGCCAGTTCGAGGAGCGGCTCAAAGTCGTCATGAAGGAGATCGTCCAGGCGGGAAACATCATCATCTTCATCGACGAGCTGCACACGCTCGTCGGCGCCGGCGCGGCGGAGGGCTCGATCGACGCCTCCAACATGCTCAAGCCGGCCCTGTCCCGCGGCGAGATTCAGTGCATCGGAGCCACGACGCTGGACGAGTACCGGAAGCACATCGAGAAAGACGGGGCGCTCAAGCGGCGCTTCCAGCCCATCTACGTCCAGCCGCCGAACATCGAGGAGACGATTCGGATCATCCAGGGCCTTCGGGACCGGTACGAGGAGCACCACGGGGTCGAGATCACGGAGGAAGCCATCGCGGAGGCGGTCAAGCTCTCCGACCGGTACATCACCGACCGGTTCCTGCCCGACAAGGCCATCGACCTGATCGACGAGACCGGGTCGCGGGCCAAGCTGCAGACCTACGCACTGCCGCCGGAGCTGAAGGCGCTGGAGCAGGAGCTCAAGAAGGTCGCCCGCGAGAAGGAGATGGCCATTTCGCTCCAAAACTTCGAGGAGGCCGTCAAATACCGGGAGGAAGAAGAGCGGCTGCGGAAGCTTCTGGAGGAGTCCAAGCGCGAGTGGAAAAAGAGCCAGGAAAAGCGCCGGCCGATCATCTCCAAGGAAGACGTGGCCTACGTCGTGTCCAAGATGACGGGCATCCCGCTCTTCAAACTGGAAGAGGAGGAGTCCCACAAGCTCCTGCACATGGAAGAGTTCCTCCACAAGCGGATCGTGGGGCAGGAAGAGGCGATCTCGGCGGTCTGCCGCGCCATCCGGCGGTCCCGGGCCGGGCTCAAGGAGACCAAGAAGCCGATCGGCTCGTTCATCTTCCTGGGGCCCACCGGCGTGGGCAAGACCGAGTTGGCCCGAGCGCTGGCGGAGTTCCTTTTCAACTCCGAGGATGCGCTCGTGCGGATCGACATGTCCGAGTACCAGGAAAAGTTCACGAGCTCGCGCCTGTTCGGAGCCCCTCCCGGCTACGTGGGCTACGAGGAGGGCGGCCAGCTGACCGAGAAGGTGCGCCGGCGCCCCTACTCCGTGGTGCTGTTCGACGAGATCGAGAAGGCCCATCCGGACATCTTCAACGTCCTGTTGCAGGTCCTGGACGACGGGGTCCTGACCGACAGCCTGGGCCGGAAGGTGGACTTCAAGAACACGGTCGTGATCATGACCTCGAACCTGGGCACGAAGCTGATCCAGAAGGGCGTCTCGCTCGGCTTCCAGCAAGCCGAGGCCGAGCAGAACCGCCGGATCAAGGACGAGGTCCTGGCGGAGCTGCGCCGGTCTTTCAGCCCGGAGTTCCTGAACCGGATCGACGAGGTCGTGGTCTTCCACCAGTTGGAGAAGGATCACATCCTTCGCATCATCGACATCCTGGTCAAGGAATTGAACGACCGTCTGCTGGAGCGCGGCGTCCAGTTGGAGATCGGCGAGGACGTCAAGCACTGGCTGATCAAGGAAGGGTATCAGCCGCTGTACGGGGCCAGGCCGATGCGCCGGGCGATCCAGAAGAACATCGGCGACCCGCTCTCGGAAGAGTTGATCAAGGGCCGCTTCAAAGACATCCGGAAGGTCCGCGTCGTGTTGCGGGACGACCAGCCGGCCTTCGTGGAAGAGGAGGCGCTGGCGGAGGTTTGAGGACGGGGCACCACTCGGACCGCCCGCGCATGCCCGGACACGGTCGATCACGGTCTGCCGCAGTCGAACGACCCTCGCGGGGCCCTGCCTGCGAGGGTCGTCCTGTCTCTGCAGGATTTTTCCGTGCCATCAATTGAAGGGGGCACGCCGATGAGCCTGCCCGGCCCGACAGTCCTGGGGCTCGAGACCTCGTGCGACGAAACCGCCGCCGCCGTCGTGCTCGGGGACGGCCGGATCGCCGCCAGCGTCCTCGCTTCGCAGCACGACGTGCACGGACGGTACGGAGGCATCGTGCCGGAGCTGGCGGCCCGCCGGCACGTTGAGACGGTCGAGGCCATCGCAGCCGAAGCCATGAGGCGGGCCGGGGCCGGGTGGACGGACCTGCAGGCGGTGGCCGTCACCAGCGGCCCCGGTCTGGCCGGGGCGCTGCTGGTGGGCGTGAGCTTCGGCAAGGCTCTGGCCTACGCGCTCAAGGTTCCGCTCGTGGCCGTCAACCATCTGGAGGGGCACGTCGCCTCGGCCTGGATCGAGCAGCCGGATTTCCCGACTCCCGCCGTCGTGCTGATCGCGTCGGGCGGGCATACGCACCTGTATCTGGTCCGGCCGGACCACTCGCTCGAGCTGCTCGGGCGCACGCTGGACGACGCGGCCGGCGAGGCGTTCGACAAGGCCGCCAAGATGTTGGGATTGGGCTATCCGGGAGGGCCGGCCATTGATCGAGTAGCTCAATCCGGCGATCCCGGTGCGATCCGGTTCCCGCGCCCCTACTTGACGCCCGGATCCTTGGACTTCAGCTTCAGCGGGCTCAAGACCTCGCTCCTGTACCGCCTCAGAGACCTGGACCGGGCTGGCCGTCCCAGGCCGGTGGCGGACCTGGCGGCCGGATTCCAGGAAGCCATCGTGGACGTGCTGGTGGAAAAGGCGTTCCGCGCGGTGCGGCGCCTGCGGATCAAGGCCCTGGCCGTGGTCGGTGGGGTTTCCGCCAACTCCAGGCTCCGCGCGCGACTCGAAGACCGGGCCGCAGCATGGGGAGTCACGCTGGCGCTCCCGCCCTTGGCCTACTGCACCGACAACGCCGCCATGATCGCCGCCGCCGGACGAAGGGCCTGCCTGCAAGGCCGGTTTGCCCCGTGGGACCTGGAAGCCGCTCCCGAGCTTCCCTTGTCCGAGACTCCGGCGGCCAAGCCGCGAGGGACCATCGCAACGGTTTGCTGACCGAGCGAAAGGGGACCGTCAGATTCCAACTGTCCACGGCAACACGAACGGCTTGAAAGCCAGCCAGCTCCTGAGACTGGAGCACCTGTACCGGCGGCGTGTGCCAGTCGACCGGGTCATTACCCCCGAGCTGGCTCGCGCCTGCACGGAACTGTCTCACGAGATTCGCTGCCAGATCGGGCTGCTGATCACGAGACGGGGGACCATCGAACAGGTCATCGTCGGAAACGCGAAGGAGCTCGTCATCTCCGACCTTTCCCGTTTCCGCCTCGGGCGGCGCCTGCTCCGCGGCATCCGGCTGGTCCACACCCATCTCCACAACGAGCCCCTCAGCCAGGACGACCTGACCGACCTGGCCCTGCTCCGTCTCGATCTGATCGCCGCGATCGGGGTCGGCCCCCAGGGGTTGCCGGCCGACCTGCACCTGGCCCACCTGTTGCCGCCCAACCCCCAGGGCCGCCTGTGCGAAACCCTGGCGCCCCGTCCCTTCCACTCCTTTCATCTCGAGTGCGACAAGTTCGTGGAGGCCCTGGAGGAAGAGCTGGCCCGGGAGCGGGCCGCTCATCCGGTGAAGGACGGACAGGAGTCCGCAATCCTGGTCAGCGCCTCGAGGGAATCCAAAGCTGGTCAAGAAGAACGGCTGGAGGAGCTGGCCGACTTGGTCCGGTCCGATGGGCTCACCGTGCTGGAGACCGTGGCTCAACGGACCCAGGAACCCCACCCCAAGTATCTGCTCGGGAGCGGGAAGCTCAAGGATGTCGTCATCAAGGCTCTGCACCGGGGCGCCGACCTGCTGATCTTCGACCAGGACCTCACCCCGGCCCAGGTTCGAGCCATCGCGGAAGTGACCGAGATGAAGGTCATCGACCGAACCCAGTTGATCCTGGATATCTTCGCCAGCCGGGCCCACAGCCGGGAGGGAAAAGTCCAGGTCGAGCTGGCTCAGCTCCGGTATCTCCTGCCCCGCCTGTCTGGTCGGAGCACGGCCCTGTCGAGGCTGGGGGGCGGCATCGGGGGGAGGGGTCCCGGGGAAACGAAACTGGAGACGGATCGGCGCCGCGTGCGGGACCGTATCGCGCATCTGGAGCGGGAGCTCGCCAACCTGGCCCGCCACCGGGACCAGCGGAGGGCCAGACGGTGTCGCCACCTGCTTCCCATCATTTCGATCGTGGGGTACACCAACGCGGGCAAGTCCACCCTGCTGAACACGCTGACCGAGAGCCACGTGCCGGCCCAGGACCGCCCGTTCGAGACCCTCGATACCTCCAGCCGCCGGCTGCGCTTCCCCCAGAATCGCGACGTGATCATCACGGACACGGTCGGTTTCATTCGCGACTTGCCCAAAGCGCTCGTGGGCGCGTTCCGCACCACGCTGGAGGAGCTGCGCGACGCCGATCTGCTCCTGCACCTGGTGGACGCCAACTCGCGCGACCTCGAGATGCAGATGAACGCGGTGGAGACGATCCTCTCCGATCTGGACCTCGGGGGAATTCCGAGACTCCTGGTCTTCAACAAGTGCGACCGGCTCGTGCCGGAGGAGGCGGAGTCCCTCTGCCGCCGGCACGGCGCCATCGGGATTTCGGCCCTGGCTCCCTCCACCTTGCTCCCGCTGGTCGCGGCGCTGGATCGGACCATCACCGAAGTACGGGCGTCCTCTTCCGCCGGCGAGGACCACGGCATCGGGATCGCCCAGCCTGTGGCTGGCGCGACCGTGGCCCCATGAGCCGGCGTGCGAGCGGCAACCCCGCGAGCCAACCGGACGCCGCGGCCAAGCGCCGGGCCGGCCGCATTCTCGCGGCCCTGGCACGGTCGATCCCGACGCCGCGAGTCGAGCTGAACCACCGGAGCCCCCTCGAGATGCTGATCGCCACGATCCTCTCGGCCCAGTGCACGGACCAGCGCGTGAACCAGGTCACCCCGGCCCTGTTCCGCCGCTACAGACTCGCGGCCGATTACGCCTCGGCCGACCAGGCCGAGCTGGAGGCCTTGATCCGGACGACGGGCTTTTACAAGAGCAAGGCCCGGAGCATCCTCGGATGCTGCCGGGCGCTGGTCGAGCGGTTCGGCGGCGAGGTCCCGCGCACCATGGAAGAGCTCGTGACGCTGCCCGGCGTGGGACGCAAGACCGCCAACGTCATTTTGGGCGCCTGCTTCGGCCAGCCGGCCGTCGTCGTGGACACCCACGTCAAGCGGGTGGCGCAGAGGCTGGGGTTCACCGCCAATGAGGATCCTGACAAGATCGAAGAGGACCTGCAGCGGCTGGTCCCGCGCGGCTCGTGGACGAACGGATCGCAGCGGCTGCTGCTGCACGGCCGGTACGTGTGCTTGGCCAGGAAGCCGCAGTGCGACGCGTGCGCCGTGTACCGGGACTGCGATTGGGAGGGGAAGCGCCGACGATGATCAGGAGCATGACGGGATACGGGCGACGCGAGGCCGCCTGGGCCGGCGGATCGGTGATCGTGGAACTGCGGGCGGTGAACCATCGTTTTTGCGAGGTCGTGGCCCGCCTGCCGAAGTCGTTGGTCCCTCTGGAGGACGAGTTCAAGCGCGAGATTCAGAAGCACTGTCAGCGCGGACGGATCGAGCTGACCGTCTCGCTCGGCGGCGGCAGGGAAGGGGAAAAGGCGCCGAGTCTTGACCAGCCTCTCGCAAGGCAGTACTATCGTCTCCTCCGCGAGTTGCAGAAGGAACTGCGCCTCCCCGGCGTCATCGATGTCGGCCTGCTGGCTGGCTTCCGAGACATCGTGAGCGTTTCCGACCTGCCGACCCGGGACCGGACGCTGTACCGAACCGCGAAGCGCCTCCTGGCCGGCGCGTTGAAGGACCTTGGCGCCATGCGGCGGCGGGAAGGGGAGGCCCTGGCTCGGGACTTGAAAGGGCGCCTCGGGTCGGTTCGGGACCTGGTCGCACTCATCGAGGCGCGGGCTCCGGCGGTCGTGCAGGAGCACTTCGATCGGATGAAGGCCAGGGTCGAGAAGCTGATCGAACCGGGGCAGGTGGATCAGGGTCGGCTCCATCAGGAGCTCGCCCTGTTTGCCGACCGGTGCGACGTGTCCGAGGAGCTCGCCCGGTTGGGCTCGCACTTCGCCCAATTCGGCTCGGCGATCGGGAGTCGGGAGCCGGTCGGGCGGACTCTGGATTTTCTTCTCCAGGAGATGGGCCGCGAGATCAATACGATCGGCTCCAAAGCCAACGACGCCGAGATTTCGTCCCAGGTGGTGCGCCTGAAGAGCGAGATGGAGAAGCTCAAGGAACAGGTGCAAAACGTCGAATAACCTCTTGACGGATCATTCTTTCATGCCTAAAGAACCTTTGGATCGTCGCGGTCTCCTCTTCGTCGTCTCGGCGCCCTCCGGCGCCGGCAAGACGACGCTCTGCAAGGAGCTGGTTTCGCAGGTGCCCGGCCTCCGCCATTCGATTTCCTGCACCACGAGAAAGCCCCGGCCCGGCGAGGTGCACGGGCGCGAGTACTTCTTCGTCGAGGAACGGGTGTTTCAAGAGATGATCCAGCGGAACGAGTTCGCCGAATGGGCGCCCGTGTACGGCCACCTGTACGGCACCCCCAGGCAGGCGCTCGCCGACATGATGGAGCAAGGCCTCGACGTGCTGCTGGAGATCGACGCCCAAGGGGCGATGCAGATCAAGAAGCGGTTCGAGGACGCGGTCTACATCTACATCCTGCCGCCGTCGATCGAGGTCCTGCGGGCCAGGCTCCAGCAGCGCGGCGGCGACTCGCCGGAGGAGATCCAGCGCCGGCTCCAGAAGGTCCGCGAGGAGGTGTGGAACTATCGGGAGTACGCCTACATCGTCAGGAACGACGACCTCAAGCGGGCCCTGAAGGAGCTCGAGTCCATCGTCACCGCGGAGCGCATCCGGACCAAGCGTCTCAACATCGCCTGGCTGGAGGAGAACTTCCTCCTGGACCGGGGCCAGGCGTCCCAGGAGCCACCGGAATCCGTCACCACGCAAAGGAGAGCAGGCGCCCATGATTGACATGCTGTCGCTGTTGCCAGAAAACATTCACGAGCGGTTCGATTCACGCCACCGACTGGTGCTCGCCGCCTCGCAGCGGGCCAAGCACCTGATGCAGGGCGCCAAGCCGGTCGCGCCGGCCCGGTTCACGAAGGCCACCACCATCGCCCTCGAGGAGGTCCTGCACGGTCACATCGAGTTCCTGATCGGCAAGGAAGCCAGACAGGCGCTGAAGGAAGCCAAACGGAGCAAGGAAGGTGAAGTCGAACGGGCGACCATAACGGAATCCAGCGAGGACGCCCGCGAGATCAAGAAGGAGCTGAGCGTCTACGTGGACGACTCAGCCAAGGCCGAGGAGCCGGAGAGCGAAGAGTAAACGTGCCTTCCGTCCCGACACCGCGGTTCACGGGAAAACGGGTGCTGCTCGGCGTCTGCGGCAGCATCGCGGCCTACAAGGGCGTGGGACTGCTCCGGACGCTCGTGCAGGAGGGGGCGGACGTCTCCGTGGTCATGACCGAGGCGGCCACGAAGTTCGTGACCCCGCTCACCTTCGAGGTCCTGTCCGGGCGTCCCGTCGCCACCGATCTGTTCGGCGCCCATCAGGAGATGCTCCACCTGACCCTGCCGGAGCAGGCCGACGCCGTGCTCGTCGCACCGGCGACGGCCAACCTGCTGGCCAAATGCGCCCTCGGGCTGGCGGACGATCTGCTGAGCACCGCTCTGCTGAACGCTCCCGGCCCGCTGATCCTGGCGCCGGCCATGGACGGGGACATGTGGCGGCATCCGGCGGTCCAGGCCCACGTACGCACGCTGCGGGAGAGGGGCGTGACCGTGTTGGAGCCGGAGGAGGGGCCGCTCGCTTCCGGGCGGATCGGACAAGGCCGGCTGCCGGAGGAGCCGGTCATCCTCTCGGCGCTGGAACGGGTCCTCAGACCGTCGTTCGACTGGATCGGCCAGAGAGTCCTGGTTTCGGCCGGCCCGACGCAGGAGGCGCTCGATCCCGTCCGGTTCATCTCCAACCGCTCCTCCGGCAAGATGGGCTACGCGATCGCCCAGGCGGCCCGTGAGCGGGGTGCAGAGGTCGTGCTCGTCAGCGGCCCCACGGCGCTTCAGACTCCACGCGGCGCGGAGCTCGTCTCCGTCACGACGGCCGAGGAAATGGAAAAGGCCTTGACCGCCAGGCTGGGCTGGGCCACCGTCGTCGTCATGGCCGCGGCGGTGGCGGACTTTCGGCCCAAGCGGCCGGCGCCCCACAAGCTCAAGAAGGACAGCCTGGCCTGGCAACGATTCGAGTTGGAGCAGACTCCCGACATCCTGGAGGTCCTGGCCCGTCGCCGGACCGGCCAGATCCTGGTCGGATTCGCCGCCGAGACCGGTGACGTGCTGGCTCATGCGAAGGGCAAGCTCGCGCGCAAGGGTCTGGATCTGATCGTCGGCAACGACGTCTCGGCCGAAGGGTCTGGATTCGGCGCCGACACGAACGCCGCCGTGCTGATCGACCGGCACGGCCGCGTCACGGAGCTGCCCCTCATGCCCAAGCGCGCCCTGGCCGATCGCATCCTGGACGCCGTCCGCGCCCTGAGCCTTCTCCCTAGGGGCAAGACCCCGAACGCCGGGTGACCGAACGTCCTGTCCAGTATTTACTCCCTATCAGGAGCCTGTTAGAATAGCCGCTCATTTCGGGCTGACGGTTCCCACGAAAGGCGTGATGCACCGCATCCTCGTCCTCCACGGGCCCAACTTGAACCTGCTCGGCCAGCGCGAGCAGGCGATCTACGGCAACACGTCGTTGAAGGCCATCAACGCCGCGCTCGAAAAGCTGGCCGAGGAGGAGAAGGTCCGGGTCGAGATCCACCAATCCAACCAGGAGGGAGAGCTGGTCACCTGGATCCAGGAGGCCCGGAACCGGTTCGACGCCATCCTGATCAACCCGGCGGGCTTCACTCACACGAGCGTCGCCATCCGGGACGCGATCGCCGCGGTCGGGCTTCCGACCGTGGAAGTGCACCTGAGCAACATCTACAAACGAGAGGAATTCCGGCATCATTCGTACATCGCCGGAGTCGCGCTGGGGCAAATTTCGGGATTCGGTCCGACCGGGTACCTGCTGGGCCTGAGAGCCGCGATCGAGCACGTACGATCCACCAAGGCCGCCGGCATCCGGTAGCCTCTTGTATCACCGAAACGGAAGGAGAAGAACCAGTGTCCGTAATTTCGACGGCGGATTTTCGCAACGGGGTCCGGCTGAAGATCGACGGGGCTCCCTATTACATCGTCGAGTTCCAGCACGTGAAGCCCGGGAAGGGCGGGGCGTTCGTCCGCACCAAGCTCAAGAACTATAAGACCGGCAACGTCATCGACAAGACGTTCCGTTCCGGGGAGAAGTTCGACGAGCCGGATCTGGAAGAGCGTGAGATGCAGTTCTTGTACGCGTCCGGCGATTCCTACACGTTCATGGACACCGAGACCTTCGAGCAGTTCACGTACGACAAGAAGCAGCTCGGCGAGAACGCGGACCTCTTGAAAGAGAACATGGTGGCCAAGATCCTGATTTACGAGCACCAGCCGATCGCGGTGGAGCTGCCGATCTTCATCGAGCTGAAGGTCGTCGACGCGGAGCCGGGCGTGCGCGGCGACACGGCGTCCGGCGGGACCAAGCCGGCCGTGGTCGAGACCGGCGCGGTCATCAAGGTTCCGCTCTACCTGGAAGTCGGCGAGACCATCAAGATCGACACCAGGACCCGGGAATACGTGGAGCGCGTGCGGTGAAGCGACCCCGGAATCGTCCACGAAACGGAGCCAGCCGTCCGGCCGTGAAGCCCGCCTCCGTCCCCAAGCCGCCGGGCGCCGGCACCGACGGCCTGACCGGCCGGGAGCGCACGGACATCCTCGAGCTGGTCGAGTTGCTGAAGCAGCACGACCTGGCGGAGCTGGAGTTCGAGCGGGGAGGGTTCCGCGTCCGCCTGAGGCGGGACGCCGGCCACGTTCCCCATGCGCCCCAGCCCCGGGAGATCACCGTCTCGGTCGGGCCGGAGGTCCAGCCCGAGAACCCGGCCCTGCCGGCCGCCGGCCACCAGGCCGGATTGGTCACCGTCACTTCTCCCATCGTAGGCACCTTCTACCGATCCCCGTCTCCGGACGCCGATCCCTACGTCGAGGAAGGGGACCTGGTGAAGAAGGGGCAGGTGCTGTGCATCGTGGAGGCGATGAAGCTGATGAACGAGATCGAGTCCGAGGCGGACGGCCGGATCGTCAAGATCCTGGCCGAGAGCACCAAGCCCGTCGAGTACGGGCAGCCGCTGTTCCTCATCGATCCCGCCCACGCCTCCTGACGGAACCCCCTGGAACCGCCCGTGTTCAAAAAGATTCTCATTGCCAATCGTGGGGAGATCGCGTTACGGATCATCCGGGCCTGCAAGGAGCTCGGGATCAAGACCGTCGCGATCCACTCCGACGTGGACGCCAACGCCCTGCACGTCCGCGCCGCGGACGAGCATGTCTGCGTGGGGCCGGCCGACGCCGCGCTCAGCTACCGGAACATCCCCAACGTCCTCAGCGCCGCCGAGGTCACCGGCGCCGACGCCATCCACCCCGGCTACGGGTTCCTGGCCGAGAACGCCCACTTCGCGGAGGTCTGCGAATCCATCGGGATCAAGTTCGTCGGCCCGACCTCCGAGAACATCGCGGCGGTGGGGGACAAGGCGAAAGCCCGGGAGATCATGGCCAGCCGGGGGCTGCCCGTGCTGCCCGGCAGCCCGGGAGAGCTGCGGAACGAGAACGACGCGCTCGAGGCGGCCCGCAAGATCGGCTTCCCCGTCATCATCAAGGCCTCGGCCGGCGGGGGAGGACGGGGGATGCGGGTGGTCAACAAGGAGGAGGAGCTGGTCCGGGCGTTCCAGACCGCCCAGGCGGAGGCCAAGGCCACCTTCGGCCACGAGGGGGTCTACCTGGAGCGGTACTTCCTGGAGCCGCGCCACATCGAAGTCCAGGTGCTGGCCGACGAGAAGGGCCGGGCGGTTTTCCTCGGCGAGCGGGACTGTTCGATCCAGCGCCGCTACCAGAAACTGGTCGAGGAGACCCCCTCGCCGGTCGTGGACGAACGGTTGCGGCGGGAGATGGGGCGGGTGGCGGTGGACGCGGTCCGCGCCACCCATTACCGCAACGCCGGAACGGTGGAGTTCTTGCTGGACAAGGACCACAACTTCTACTTCATGGAGGTCAACGCCCGGATCCAGGTCGAGCATCCGGTCACGGAAATGGTCACGGGGATCGACCTGATCAAGGAGCAGATCCGGATCGCCGCCGGACAGTCCCTGTCCTTCCGGCAGCAGGACATCCGCATGACGGGTCACAGTTTCGAATGCCGGATCAACGCGGAATGTCCGGAGAGGTTCACCCCCTGTCCTGGGCAGGTGACCCGCTATCATCCGCCAGGCGGGTTCGGCGTGCGGGTCGACTCGGCAGTCGAATCCAACTTCCAGGTGGTGCCCCATTACGACTCGATGATCGCCAAGCTGATCACCCACGGACAGACCAGGGAGGAGGCACTGGCCCGGATGCGGCGCGCCCTCGACGAATTCGTCATCGAGGGGATCAAGACGACGATCCCGCTCCACCGACGCATCTTCAACGATCCCGAGTTCCAAAAGGGCCGGATCTCGACCGGTTTCCTCGAGCGGTTCATCGCCAACCATTCGGCCGGCAGCCAGGGTTGAGGCCGGTGTCCCGCGAGCCGGACAGGCCCCAGCTCAACGGCCTGTACGTCATTCTGGATCAGTCGGCCTCTCGCGGTCGCTCCCTCATGGAGGTCCTGCACGAGGCCGCCTCGGCCGGCGCCAGGCTCTTCCAGTACCGAGACAAGACTTCATCTCCGGTCGAGGTTTACCGTCAGGCGCTCAGCCTGCGCGAGGCCTCACGGGACCTCGGCGTCACCTTCCTGGTCAACGATCGTTGCGACCTGGCCCTGGCGGTGGACGCGGACGGGGTGCACCTGGGACAGGACGACCTGCCGCTCGCCAGAGCCAGGCAGATCATGGGGCCGGGAAAGCTCATCGGCATCTCCACCCATCGGCCGGAAGACGTGCGGGAGGCGACGGCGGGGGGAGCGGACTATCTGGGGTTCGGCCCGATTTTCCAGCCAGGCTCGAAGCCAGACCACGAACCGGTGGTCGGCATCAACGGGTTGCGGCGGGTTCGCCCTCTCACCCGGCTCCCGATCTTCGCGATCGGAGGCATCATGGCGGAGTCGGTGGAAGACCTGCGGCAAGCTGGTGCGGACGGGGTCGCGGTCATTTCTGCGGTCCTGGGGGCTCCGGACGTTGCCGCGGCGGTTCGGGCCTTTACGGCGCGCCTGCGGTAACCAGGTCGGCCAGCTCGCGGATCGCGTCCGTCTCGCCCAGCCTGGCCAGGGCTCCCTCCCACTCCTCCCCGACCGCCGCATCGTAATCCAACGGGCCGACGACCGGAACTTCGCCGAGTTCCCTGAGCAAGGCCGAGGTCGAGTCCGTCTGGAGGCTCCCGCCCGGCTCGTCGGGCCTCCGCCTCGGTTGGTTCAGAAACAGCGCGAGGGCCGGAATGCGGACCCGGCGCAAGGCTTCGATCGTCAGCCGCGCATGGTTCACCCCGCCGAGCTCGGCCCGGCCGACGACCACAGCGGGGAGCCCAAGCCTTGCGATCAGATCCCGCACGTCGAATCCCGGTGCGATCGGCACGTGCACGCCGCCAATCCCCTCGACAAGCAGGAAGGCGTGGCGGCTGGCCAACTCATGGAAGGCCGCCACGATCCGGTCCACCACGATCGCGACGCCAGCCCTCCTGGCCGCGGCCAGCGGGGCGAGCGGCGCAGCCAGCCGATAGGGGCTGATCAACTCGAGCGGGTCCGCGACGCCGGCGCTCCTTTTCAGGCGGACTCCGTCCGAGCGGTCCGCAAGCCCGTCGTTCACGCCGGTCTCAATCGGCTTCATCACGCCGACCCCGAGTCCCCGCATTTTCAGGGTCCGGGCCAGGGCGGCGGTGACGACGGTCTTCCCGACGGCGGTATCCGTCCCGGTGATGAAGACGCCCTTCCTCTGCTCGGCGTTCAGCATGGCCACAGAATGCGGCTGTCGCAATTCCACACCTGTCCGGAAGTGTCGCGCGCCAAAGCCAGATGAAAGACCGTCTGCGCCACGGCGTCCAGATCCGTCAACCGCCCCAGGACATGCTCGCCGACTCCGGATGCTCCCGGATCGTCCGGCAAGGAGGTCCCGGCCAGTTCGGTTCGCTGCCAGCCGGGGCAGATCGCGTTGACCCGGACGTTCGACCGGCCCCACTCCCGGGCGGCGGTCCTGGCCAGTCCCAAGAGTCCGGCTTTCGACGCGGCATAGGCCGCCTGACCCGCTTGCCCCTGAAAGGCCGAAAAGGACGTGACCACAACCACGGCTCCGTCCCGCTGCCGCGCCATGACGGGACCGGCGGCGCGGAGGCAATGGAAGGTTCCGGTCAGGTTGATCTCGATGAGCGACGCCCACTGCTCGGCGCTCATCCGCAGCACCAAGGCGTCGGACGCCTGGCCCGCGTTACAGACCAGCACGTCCAGCCGCTCCCATCGTTCCACGAACTCCTTCACGATCCGTTCGACCTGCCGTCCGTCCCGGATGTCCGCACGGCACAGGAGGGATTCCCCGCCGCGATCCTTGACGAGACCCGCCGTACGTTCCGCCTCCTCCCGCCGTTGGTGGTAGTGGACCCCCACCTTCCAGCCGGCCTGGGCGAACGTCAGGCAGACGGCGCGGCCGATTCCGCCGGACCCGCCGGTCACCAGGGCGGCGGGACGACGGGGCGGGGAGGGGGCCGGCGCCTGCTCGGCATCGGAAGAAAATCGTGGGGTCTTGGGCATGGAACTGTCGCGCATTATCGGAATTCCGCTCGGTAAAGACAAGCCTGAGGCGGCGACTTGGTGAGGCTTCCTCCCTTGCCGGCCTTCGAGTCGTTGTGTTACGGTGGCGCGGACATCGCGAGCAGGAAGGGGGATATGCGGCATCATCGGGTTTGGCTTCACGTCTGGCTCACGCTGGGGGGAATTCTGGTTCCCCTGGCGGCGACGGCCTTCCCGGCCGGAGCCCAGCCCCAACCGGAGACGATCTCGCAGGCCGAGGCCTACTTTCCCGACACGATCGGCAGCCGGTGGAAGTACCGGGGACAGGTCACCGAAGGCCCGCTCCAAAAGATCGAGACCAAGGGCTTCGTGAACGTGTCCACCGTCAAGAGGGTCGAGACCTTCAAGGGCGTGACGGTCAAGGTCTTCCACGACACGAATCCGGGCAACCACGGCCCCTCCGACAGCTACTACCGGCGGGATGCGGTCGGCATCGTCTATTACGGCTCCCAGCCGGGTACGCCGCTCGAGAAGCAGCTCGTGCCGTACCAGATCGTCCGATTCCCCCTGGTAATCCCCTCCTCCTTCCAGCAGTTCGACCGGAAGGGCTTGAACCTGGGCTCCGATCTGGACGGCGACGACAAGGACGAGTTGGTGGACGTGGACGCCTCGGTGAGCGTCATCGGGAAAGAGAGCCTCACCGTGCCGGCCGGCGCCTACCAGGACGCGGTCCGGATCGAAGCCAGGATGCAGATGCGCATCCGCCTGACCGGCAGCCAGCGGACGGTGCTGGGCACGGACGTGATGACGGCCTGGTTCGCCCGAGGCGTGGGGCTCGTCAAATACGTCGAGCGGCAGGAAATTCCGGCTGTGCGGGTGGACCGAGGCCTGGTGACGGAGATCGCCGAGGAGCTCGAAGAGGTCGAGATCAAGGCCGAGACGGCCTCACTCGATCGGGGCGAACCCCCGGCGCAGGGTGTTCTCGCTGACCACGCGCGCCACCATGAACTGGGGCAGGTAATCTTCCCCGCCGGCCTTCGTGCCCAAGCCGGACAGCCGGTGCCCCCCGAAGGGCTGTCGGCCGACGAGGGCCCCGGTGATCGGCCGGTTGATGTACAGGTTGCCCACGTCGAACGACTCGCGCGCCCGGCCGATGTTGACCGGGCTCCGTGAATAGACTCCGCCGGTCAGCGCATAGCAGGAGGCGTTGGCGAGCGCGAGCGCCTCGCTGAAATCCCTGGCCCGCATCACCGCCAAGACCGGCCCGAAGACTTCCTCCTGGGCCAGCCGATGGTGGGGCTGGATCTCCGCCACGATGGCCGGACCGATGAAATAGCCCTCCCCCGGCACCTCACGCTCCAGCACGAGACGTCCCTCCTTGCGGCCGATCTCGATGTAGGCCCGGACCTTGTCGCGGGCCCGCTCGTCGATCATGGGTCCCAGACGGTTGCCCGGATCCTCCGGAGGCCCGATCCTCAGGCTCGCCACCGCGTCGGCCAGCCGCTGCAGGAACTGGTCGTGGACCGGTTCCAGAACGATGGCCCGGGAGCAAGCCGAGCACTTCTGGCCCTGGTATCCGGTGAAAGACGCGAGCGTCCCCAACACCGCCTCGTCCAGGTCCGCCGTGTCGTCCACGATGATCGCGTTCTTTCCTCCCATCTCCGCGATGACCCGCGGGACGGACCGCTGGCCCGGTTTGACCTGAACCGTCCGAGCCAGAATCTGCAGGCCCACGTCCTTGGAGCCGGTGAAGGCGACCACCTGGACCTCCGGCCGCGCCACGAGGGCCTGGCCGAGGTCCGGTCCGCCGGGCAGAAATTGCAGCACCCCTTCCGGGATCCCCGCCTCTCTGAACAGCTCCACCAGCAGGTGTCCCAGGACCGGCGCCCGCTCCGATGGCTTGAACAGCACGACGTTCCCGGTGACCAGCGAGGCCGACACCAGTCCGGCGGGGATGGCGAGGGGGAAGTTCCATGGCGCAATCACGGCGGCCAGGCCCCTGGGCGCAAACGTGAGGTGGTTCAACTCTCCCGGCTCGTGCCCCAGCCGGCGCGGCTGTCTCAGCCGGACCATGTCCCTGGCGTAGAACTCCAGAAAATCAATCGCCTCCGCCACGTCCGCGTCGGCTTCATGCCATGGTTTTCCCGTCTCGAAGATCTCCCAGACGGCCAACTCAAACCGCCGCCGCCGCATGGCGGCCGCCGCGGCGAGCAGCAACTCGGCCCGGCGGGCCGGCGCCGTCCCGCTCCAGTCGGGAAAGCTGGTCAGGGCCCGCTTGACCGCCGGATCGAGGTCGGCTGGGGAGAGGCTCCGCACCCGTCCGATGACCTCGTGAGGCCGGCTGGGATTCAGGGAGACCAGATCCGGACCGGTCGGGGAGGACCCTTCAGAGCCGGCCGGCTGGATGGTCCGGCCCAGTTGCATCCGGACCAGGGCAATCGCCTCGGCCATGCGCTCCCGAGCCCCGGCTCGTGAAAAGTCCGTGTGGGGCTCGTTGACGAACGGCGCGTCGAGGGGCTTCGTACCCGAAGCCTGCCCCTCGCGGCCGTCCCGATCTGGACCGCCGCGTGCGACCGGAGCCTCCGGGGGAGCCAATAGCCGGTCCAGCGGCTCCGATTCGGCGTATTCCTTCCGCAGAAACGATTCGTTCGAGGTGTTTTCCAGCAGACGGCGCACCAGGTAGGCCATGCCCGGGATCAATTGCCCGACCGGCGCGTAGAGCCGGAGACGGCGGCGACTCTCGACGACCGCGGCCTGCAGCGGCTCCGCCATGCCGAAGATCATCTGGAACTCATAGGCGGAGGAGGGGAGGCCGGCGGTCTGCGCGGCGGCTTCCGCATGGGCCAGGCTGCGCAAGTTGTGGGTGCCGAACGCCGGCCGGACCAACTCGGCATGCGCGATCAGGGTCCGGCTCATGGTTTCATAGTTGGCGTCGGTCTCCACCTTGGTCCGGAAGACGGGCACCGGCCAGCCACGCTGCTGGTAGCGAACCATCTCGGAATCCCAATAGGCACCCTTGACCAGCCTGACGGCGATCGGGACGCCGCGCTGCCGGACCCAGCGCAGCAAGGTTTCCAGATCGCCAGCCGATTCCCGGAGGTAGGCCTGCAGGGCGATCCCCCCGAACTGGTACCGGCGGTAAGGCTCCTCGGAGAGCAGGCGGGTGAAAATCAACAGGGTCAGGTCCTTCAGCTCGGCCTGTTCCATGTCGAACGTGACGGCGGCCGGCAGGGACTGGGCAAGGTCCAGGATCGGGCGGAGGCGGGCCGAAACGGCCCGATACCCCCCTTCGGGATCGACGGGATCCAGTTGCGAATACAGGGCCGACAGCTTGACGGAAAGGTGCACGCGTGGGACCGGCCCCAGGCGATCCCGCTCCAGATCGGGAGCCGACGGCCAGTCGAGCGCGGCCTTGCCGAGCGTGGCCAACGCCTCCAGGCACCGGTCCCGATACTGGTCGGCTTCCTTCTCGCTCACCGTGGCTTCGCCCAGCAGGTCGACCGTGAAGCCCCGGCCCTCCCGCCAGAGGCGCGCGAGCACCGGAACCGCTTCTTCGACGGACGCGCCGGCGATGAACGTCCGGGCCATCTGGGTGATCTGTTGACGGAGGGTCCTGGCGCTCAGCCGGGAGCCGAGCCTGGTCGCCGAGAGGGCGCGCAGGCCCATCTGAAGAGGGTTCGCCGCCGTCTTCAACCCACCGAAATATTCCTCGGCCAGCCGCGCGACCTGCTCGTCGGTGCGGAGCGACGGGAGCAGATCAATGAAGCGGAAGAGCTGCACCTTGAACGCCTCGTCCTTCATGCACCAGGCGAGCAGGGTGCTGGACCACCAGCGGGAGTCGAAGAGGGTCGGCGCGAGCCCGGCTGACCGCTCAGCCAAGGCCTGCCCGATCCGGCGAACCGCCGGCTCCAGTTCTGGGTCGAAACCGGTCATTGGACCTTCGCCCCTCAGAGGATCGTCCGGCTCGTACACGGACGCTTCAAGTATACACCGACTAGAAAGATTTGCTTGAAAATTGCGGATCGGTCCGTTATCATGACGCGGTTTTTTTGGCCGTAACCCGCCGGGCGACAGCAACCCGAACCAGGAGGGGGAAGAGTGGCAAAACCGGTCCCGCAGAAGGATTACCCTACGATCGCGCTGTTCACCATCATCACGCTGGCGACGCTCGTCGGCGTGCCCGTCGTGGCCGCGACGGTCGGGTTCAGCACGCTGGACTGGATCATGTTTGCGATCCTGTACATCGTCACGGGATTGGGCATCACGGTCGGCTACCATCGCCTCATCTCTCACCGGAGCTTCGAGTGCCCGGCATGGGTCAGGGCCTGCTTCCTGATCGCGGGCGGCTGGGCGTTGGAGAACTCGGCGCTCCGCTGGTGCTCCGATCACATCCGGCACCACGCGCGCTGCGACCAGGAGGAGGACCCCTACAACGCGTTGAAGGGGTTCTGGTACAGTCACTGCGGCTGGATCTTCTACAAGTCCCCCTATCGCGACGAGAAGTACGAGTCGCGTCTGCGCAAGGACCCGCTCATCATGTGGCAGCACCGGTACTACGTGCCGATCGTCCTGTCCGGTCTGGCCCTGCCGTTCGTCGTCGGCCTGCTGTACGGCGGCTGGATGGGCGGGTTGAGCTGCTTCGTGCTCGCCGGAGTCTGCCGGACCTTCCTGGTCCTGAACTCCACCTTCTGCATCAACTCCATCTGCCACCTCTGGGGCTCCCAGCCGCACAGCACCCAGGACAGCAGTCGGGACAGTTGGTGGATCTCGCTGATCACTTTCGGTGAGGGCTACCACAATTACCACCACACCCACCTGCGCGACTATCGGAACGGCCCCAAGTGGTATAACTACGATCCGTCCAAGTGGCTGATTTTCGCCATGTCGAAGGTGGGGCTCGCGTTCAACCTCCAGCGAAGCTCCTAGCCGGGTAGCCGCCCCCTTCCTTCCCCCGAATCAGCTCGCGCCCCATCGGAGCATCCTCCCTCGCGCCATGTCGGCCGTGCGCCATGGTCCGTAATGGACTCCCGGTCATCTTCAGCAGACGGCCAAACTTCTACTCGTCTTGTATTGCTTGAAAATATGTTAAGCATTGGATTTATTGAGAAAATAAGTCGGACCGATTTGGTCTGGTTTTTTTCATGACCTCAGCATATAATGTGGCTTTCAGCGGAGGTTGATCCCATTCATCCAATTCTATCCATTCATTTCTACAAAAGGAGAGAGGCGTATGCATTGTCCACGGTGCAAAGGCGTCATGGTCCAAGACGTCTTTGAAGATATGCAGGACGATACAGGATCGCTCCACTTCCAGGGATGGCGCTGCATCCTCTGTGGAGAGATCCTTGATCCGGTCATCGCTGCCAATCGAGAATCCCGTCCCTCGCCGCTCCTGGGCCGTGCGCGAAAGAAGTTCGCCACGCAATTGAGCTAGCCAGATGGCCCAGACGCCCCGGACAGGCCGCGAACCGCGCACAGCCGAGTTGCGCTTCGCGGTCGTCGCCCTGCGGCATGCGCGCCATCCCACGATACCCCGACTCAACCCCGAGGAGACCACTGCATGGCCGAGGTGAACGAATCGTCCCGCCAGGGTTCCGGGCAGGGCAAATCGGACCTGATTCCCGGCGTCAGGCACGTGATCGCGATCAGCAGCGGAAAGGGCGGGGTCGGAAAGTCCACCGTCGCCGCGAATCTGGCGGTCGCCCTCCGGCTGTCCGGAGCGAGGGTCGGCTTGATGGATGCGGACGTCTACGGGCCGAACATCCCGATGATGATGGGCGCGCCCAAGCCCCCCGAGCAGCAGGACGGGAAGATCAAGCCGGCCGAAAGCCACGGCGTCAAGCTGATCTCGATGGGCTATTTCGTGCCGGAAGAGACCGCAATCGTCTGGCGCGGGCCGATGATCCACACGGCGATCCAGCAGTTCTTTCGGGACGTGCTGTGGGGCGAGCTCGACTACCTATTGATTGACCTGCCGCCCGGAACCGGCGACGCGCAGTTGACCATCTCCCAACTGATCCCCCTGACCGGAGCCGTGGCCGTGACCACCCCGCAGGAGGTCGCACTGCACGACGTGCGGAAAGGGCTCATGATGTTCCAGAAGGTCAACGTGCCGTTGCTGGGCATCATCGAGAACATGAGCTATTTCGTCTGCGGCCACTGCGGTCACCGGACCGAGATCTTCTCCCACGGGGGAGGGGAACGGGCTGCCGAAAAGCTGGGGATTCCCTTTCTCGGCACGATCCCGATCGATCCGGAAATCAGAGCCGGAGGAGACGCGGGCCTGCCGATCGTCGTCTCCCGCCCGGATTCCCCCCAGGCCAAGGCCTTCGCGAAAATCGCCGCGAAGCTGATCGAAAGGATCACGGCCGACGTCGAAGCCGAGGGCAAGGGCGCCTCACCCATTGACAGCCTGTTGAAAAAGCTCAAGCGCCCCCTTAGCGCCGGGTGACGGTCGAATTGGGAGCGGTTCGACCGCGGCCCTTGTCGAGAACCGAGAAAGGAGAATCCGATGGGTGAATTCGTGAGAATCGCCGGCACCGGAGACGTGTCGCCTGGCTCCGGGATCGTGAAGGAAGTGAACGGCCAGTCCATCGCGGTTTTCAACGTCGGCGGCACCTTCTATGCGATCGACAACACCTGCGTCCACCGCGGAGGCCCGCTGGGGGAAGGAGAACTGGACGGCGACACGGTGACCTGCCCCTGGCACGGATGGGCGTACGACGTGAAAACCGGCAAATCGCTGACCAACCCCTCGGCCTGCGTCAAGTCCTACCAGGTCAAGGTCGAAGGAACGGACGTGAAGGTGCTCCTGTAGCTGCCCTTTTCCTTCCTCGCCCCTTGAGTCATTTCCGGCAGCCCTGCATAATGGGGCTTGCTGAAGGGAGAGGGCTTCTCCCTTTCCGTCTTGTCCGCGAACCCTCACGGAGGAGCGACGGAATGGCCGCGCAGGTGTCGGTGTCCGGCCTCATCGAAATCACGGAAACGCTCGTACGGCTCTACGTCTTTCTGGCTCAGTATTTGGACCGGTGCCGCGACGAGGGCCTCCGCAGGTCGTTCCCCGAGCAGGAGCTCCAGCACCACCTCTCAACGACCAAGACCAAACTGCTCGCGATCCTGTCCGTCAACCGGATCGTCAAGGGCAAAGTGGAGTACGAGTGCGAACGGATCCTGTCCCTGGGCGCCGCCTGTCTGAAGGACGGAGCCAGGAGCGCCGCCCTGCTGGGCGACGTGGAGGACGCGCGCGCCGTGCTTCAGAACAAGACCATCGCGCTGAGCGATCTGCTGGCGGTCTTTCGCGCCTTGTAGGTCACTTCGAGGTCGCCGTGGAACCAGCCCCGTTCGACGAGATCATCGAGAAACATCACGTGTCCGGGCTGGACGAGCGGCAGCGCGGCTTCAACCGGACGGCGGAGATCAACGGATCTGGCGAGGCCTGCCGGGCCACGTTCCGGTACGAGACGACCAGGATCGTCACCGACTGGCTCCCCACGCGGGCCGACGCGCTCAACGAGCTGATCCGAACCCTGCAGGCGCGCGGCTATTCCCAATTGAGGAGCCGCCTCAGCTTCCAAGGGCCGCGGTACGTCGGCGGTCAGGACTTCTGGATCGACTACCCGGACCCCGATCGTCCCCCTGAGCCAATCGGGAAATCCGTTGCAGGGTCTGCCGGGTGGCTGCGGCACCTCAGCCGGATCTTTCGACGATGACCTTCATCCCGACACACGAGATCGCCCGGAGCGGCTCCGCTTCCCCCGATCCGGGACCCCGCCGGCTTCCCTCCTGGTTCAAAGTCCGGCTCACCCAGGGGCCCGACTATCGGGACATCCGGCGGATCATGGACAGCCTCGAACTCCACACGATCTGCGAGGAAGCCCGCTGCCCGAACATCTGGGAATGCTGGAACAACCGGACCGCGACGTTCTTGATCCTCGGCGACATCTGCACCCGTCGCTGCCACTACTGCTCCGTGACCACCGGCCGGCCGACGGAGCTGGACCGGAGCGAACCCCTGAGGGTCGCGGAGGCCGTCCAGGCACTCGGGCTCCGGCACGCGGTCATCACCTCCGTGAACCGGGACGAATTGGCGGACGGCGGCGCGTCGGTCTTCGTCGAGACGATCAGACAGATCCGGCGGCTGATCCCGACCTGCGCGGTGGAGGTCTTGATCCCGGACTTCGAAGGGAACGAGGCGGCCCTGGCCTCCGTCACGGCGGCACGTCCGGACATCCTCAACCACAACATCGAGACCGTCCCTCGGCTGTTCCCTTCGATCAGGCCGCAAGGCCGGTACGCACGCTCGATCGAGTTGCTCGGCCGCGCGAAGCGGCGAGGGGCTCGGACCAAGTCGGGCCTGATCGTCGGGATGGGCGAATCCCTCGACGAGGTACGAGAGGTCATGGGGGACCTGCGCGCCGTCAATTGCGACATCCTGACGATCGGCCAATATCTCCAGCCCACCAGGCAGCACCTGCCGGTGGCCCGCTTCTACCATCCGGACGAATTTGCCCGCCTCAGGGAAGAAGGACTCGCGCTGGGCTTCAGCCACGTGGAGTCGGGGCCGCTGGTGCGGAGCTCCTACCACGCCGAACGGCAGGCCGCCGGGCCAGCCGGTTGAGGCAACCGCATCTCTTTCAAAGTTGACGGAGCCCCCGGCCTCCGTTACTATTGAGCGGCAATTCTCGCTAAGAACTCATGGAATTTTCCAAACACTTTCAGCGGGTTAAAGCAGCGGCCCGGGTCGCGTTCGCGGTCGGGCCAACAGCGGACCCGTTGACAGCCGAAGACCTGGCACTTTTGGAGAAGGTCGCCGCGACCGTTGTGGCCCGCGGCATGGCCGGTCCGGCGGTCCTGTTCCTGGAATCCGCCGGCCCCATGAATTTCCTGGGCAGCCAGGCTTTGCACTTCCTGACCCCCATCCTCGACCTCGCCTGCGAGTCCGGCCAGATCGAACGGGCGGCCCGTCTGCTCGAACGGCGCGACGCGATTCCGCGGCTCATCGCGCTCATCGAGGCCAAGTCCGATCAGGGAAAGACGCCCGCTCGATGATGGACTCGTCCCCGGACGTCGGACAGAAGCCGCCAGACCCTCCCCTTTCGGTGATCATCGCCACGGACTGCGGGAGCACGACGACCAAGGCCATCCTGATCGAGAAGGTCGGGCAGGAGTACCGGCAGACCCACCGGGGCGAAGCGCCGACCACCGTGGAAGCTCCCTTCGAGGACGTCACGCGCGGGGTGCTGAACGCGTTCGCGGAGGTGGAAGAGCTGTCCGGCCGCAAAATCCTAGAGGGGGAGCGGATCATCACGCCGGCACGGGAGGAAGACGGGAAGAAGGTCGGCGTGGACATCTACGTGTCCACGAGCAGCGCGGGCGGCGGGCTGCAGATGATGGTGGCCGGCGTCGTCCAAAACATCAGCGTCGAAAGCGCGCAGCGGTGCGCGCTGGGCGCCGGCGCGATCGTCATGGACGTGCTCGCCGCCAACGACGGCCGGCTGCCCCACGAGAAAATCGAGCGCATCCGGACCCTGCGCCCGGACATGATCCTGCTGTCGGGCGGGACCGACGGCGGCACCGTCACGCACGTGATCGAGATGGCCGAGTACATCGCCGCCGCCGAGCCCCGCCCCCGCCTGGGCATGAGCTACCGGCTTCCCCTGATTTATGCCGGCAACAAGGACGCGCGCGACCGGGTGCAGGAGGTCCTGGGGGAAAAAACCGCGCTGGTCGTCACGGAGAACCTGCGCCCCGTCCCGGAGCGGGAAAACCTGGCGCCGGCGAGGACCAAGATCCACGACCTGTTCCTGGAGCACGTCATGGCCCAGGCGCCGGGGTACAAGAAGCTGATCGGCTGGGCCGGCGCGCCGATCATGCCGACCCCCGCGGCCGTGGGACTCATCATGCAGGCCATCGCGAAGCGCGACGGCCTGAACCTGATCGGCGTGGACATCGGCGGGGCCACCACCGATGTCTTCTCCGTGTTCGACGGCCTGTTCAACCGCACCGTCAGCGCCAACCTGGGGCTGTCCTACAGCGTCTCGAACGTGCTGGCGGAAGCCGGCCTCGCGAACATCATGCGCTGGGTGCCCTTCACGATCGAGGAGCAGGTCCTGCGCAACCGGATCAAGAACAAGATGATCCGTCCCACGACCATCCCCCAGACGCTGGACGAGCTCCAGATCGAGCAGGCGATCGCGCGGGAAGCCCTGCGTCTGGCCCTGATCCACCACAAGTCGCTGGCGACCGGCCTCAAGGGCGTGCAGCAGGAGCGGACGATCTCGGACATCTTCGAGCAGCAGGCCACAGGCCGCACGCTGATCGACATGCTCAAGCTGGACCTCATCGTGGGCAGCGGCGGCATCCTCTCCCACGCTCCGAGACGGGTCCAGGCCATGCTCATGATGGTGGACGCCTACGAGCCGCTGGGCTTCACCGTGATGTCCGTGGACAGCATCTTCATGATGCCGCACCTGGGCGTCCTGTCCACGGTCAGCGAGCGGGCCGCCACCGACGTGTTCGAGCGGGACTGCATGGTGTACCTCGGCACCTGCGTCGCGCCGATCGGGCAGGGGAAGGAGGGGGACCGGTGCGCGGACTATACGATCACCTTCCAGGGTGGCCGCCCGTCGGAAACAGGCACGTTGACCTTCGGCGACTTGAAGCTTATCACCCTCGGATTGGAGGAGCGGGCCACGGTCGAGCTGAAGCCGGCCAAGCAGGTGGACCTGGGGCAGGGGAAGGGCCAGCCGGCGACCAGAGAGGTCCGGGGCGGGGTCGTGGGGCTCCTGCTGGACGGGCGGGGACGTCCGCTCCAACTGCCGGCCGACCCGCAGGCCCGCGTGAGAGCCCTGACCCGCTGGCACGAAGCGGTGAATCTCTATCCAGCGTGACGGGTGACGCGTGACGGGTGACGAGTTATGAAGAGACCGTCTCAGGCTGTCGGCTTTGCGGTTTTTGCGCGTCACGCATCACGCTTCACGCATCACGGTCGTTGAAGAGATGGCGCATTCGTACACTCCCGGCCTCACGGTCACCGAGACGACGGTCCTGCGGAAGAAGCGGCTGCTGCCGATTCCCGGCACCGTGACGGCCCAGGTCGGGCAGGACGTGTCGTCCGAGACGGTCGTGGCCAGAACCGAGCTGGCCGGCAAGGTCCACGTCGTCAACGTGGCCAACCTGTTGGGCGCCGCGCCGGACGAGATTCGCGACTATCTCGTCAAGCGGGAAGGGGACCGGGTCGGACGGGACGAGGTCATTGCCGAAAACAAGCCCTTCATCAAATGGTTCAAGACGGAGGTGCGCTCGCCGATCGAGGGCACGCTCGAATCCGTCTCCACGATCACCGGACAGGTGTTGCTGCGGGAGCCGCCACGCCCGTTGGAGCTCCTGTCCTACGTGGACGGAAGAGTGGTGGAGGCCCTGCCGGATCAAGGTGTCACGGTCGAGACGGCCTGCAGCCTGGTGCAGGGCATCTTCGGAATCGGCGGCGAAACCTGGGGCGAACTCGTCATGGCGGTCCAGGCCCCGGACGAGCCGCTGACGCAAGCCCATCTGAAGCCGGAGATGCGGGGCAAGATCGTGGTGGGCGGCTCGTTCCTCGGCGCCGACGCCATGTCCCGCGCCAAGGCCGTGGGCGCGGCCGCCCTGGTCGTCGGCGGCATCCACGACAAGGACCTGCGGGAGTTGCTCGGCTACGACCTGGGCGTCGCCATCACCGGCACCGAACGGGTCGGGTTCACCCTCGTCATCACGGAAGGGTTCGGGAAGATTCCCATGGCCGCCAAGGCCTTCGCGCTCCTGTCACGGCACGCCGGCCAGAAGGCCTCGGTGTCCGGCGCCACGCAGATTCGGGCCGGGGTCATCCGTCCGGAGATCATCATCCCGTCACCCGTCACCCGTCACCCATCTCCGGACTTTGGGAAGGGCGAGGGGGAACGCGGGGGCCTTCGCATCGGCGACCAGGTTCGCGTCATCCGCGACCCCCTCTTCGGCAGGATCGGACAGGTCAAGGCGCTTCCCCATGACCTCAAGCAGATCGAGACCGAGAGCCACGTGCGCGTCCTCGAAGTCGAGTTCGCCGACCGCACGACCGCGGTCATCCCGCGAGCCAACGTCGAGCTCATCGAAGGCTGACTGGATGGAACCGGCGACCCTGCGAATCTTGGCGAAACGGACTTCCGCCTGGACCGGCCTTCTGTTTCTGTTGGCGAGTCTGGCCGGGCCGGCCTGGGCCCAGCCGGGCCCGCCCCAGCCGAGCCGGGTCCGCCTCCTCGACACGCCCAGCGACGGGGGAGGGAGCCTCACGGTGGTCTGGGCGCCAAGCGAAGGAGAGGACGCGACGCTCCGGTACGAGATCCGGGTCGCCGAGGGAGGCGGCTCCATGGAGGCGGCCCCCGCCAAGGTCGTCGCGGAATTTCCGGCCAACTCCCACTATGTCCGCGATCTCAAGGGGCCCTGGTGGACGAGACCGGCCAGACCGGACTTCCACCTCTACCAGATCAGGTCCGGGAAGGGGCTGACCCTCGAAGACGGGACCGTCTACGCGGTCACGGTGACCGCCGTCAGAGACGAGGAGCGGGCGTCAACTACGGTCCAGGCCTCGCCCGAACCCAACTGGTTCAACTGGAACCAGTCGAACAACCTCCTCCTGGCCCTCCTGTTCGGCGCGGTGGTCCTGGCCTCGATCCGGTCGGCCAAGCGGAAGGAGATCTTTCTGCGCCGCATCCCGGGCCTGGACGCGGTGGACGAAGCGATCGGGCGGGCGACCGAGCTGGGGAAGCCCATCCTCTACCTCACGGGGGCGGGCGACATGAGCGAGCCCTCCACGCTGGCGGCCGCCGTGATCCTGGGTCGGGTCGCCAAGCGGGTCGCGTCCTACGAGACCGACCTGCTCGTGCCCCACCGCGATCCGGTCGTGATGGCCGTCTGCCAGGAGATCACCAAACAGGCTTACCTGGAGGCGGGCAAGCCGGACGTGTTCAAGGAGGACTCCAACTTCTTCATCACCACGGACCAGTTCAGCTACACGGCCGCGGTGGACGGGATCATGCTCCGGCGCAAGCCGGCCGCGAATTTCTTCATGGGGTCCTATTTCGCCGAGTCCCTGCTCCTGACCGAGACCGGCGCCAGCACCGGCGCGATCCAGATCGCCGGCACCGACTCCGACCACCAGCTCCCGTTTTTCGTCACCACCTGCGACTACACCCTGATCGGCGAGGAGCTCTACGCGGCCAGCGCGTACCTGTCGCGCGAACCGATCCAAGTGGGCACGCTGCGCGGTCAGGACATCGGCAAGGCCTTCCTGCTCGGCGTCCTGGTCCTGGGCACGGTCGCGGCGACGGTCGGGGTGCTGACCGGGAGCGACGTCTCCCTGTACCTGTTGGACCTGTTCAAGGACTCGAAATGATCTTCCTGCGCCGCCAGTTGCCGCTGCTCATCACGTTCGTGACCGGGTTGGCCTTCGCCGCCCAGTACTACGTCCCGCACCCGGCCTCCGAGCAGATGCTCACCTCGGTCACCAAGTGGCTGCAGATCATCGGCGGCTTCGCGCTCGTGCTGGGCGTCACCAGCCTCTTTCACATCCACGCGGTCAAGATCCGGCGCAAGGAGCCGGGCTGGGGCTACAGCTTCGTCCTCTACGCCGGCATCCTCGGCACGATCGCGGTCGGCCTGTGGCTGGAAGGCAAGGAGACGGTCAACGGCACGATGACCGCGTTCGGCTGGATCTATAACTTCATGATGGTGCCCCTCCAGGGAACGATGTTCGCGCTGCTGGCCTTCTTCATCGCCTCGGCCGCCTACCGGTCCTTCCGGGCCAGGAGCCGCGAGGCGGCGGTGCTGCTGGTCGCGGCGGTCATCGTCATGATG
Organism: Nitrospirota bacterium; assembly: GCA_040757595.1. Taxonomy (NCBI): domain Bacteria; kingdom Pseudomonadati; phylum Nitrospirota; species Nitrospirota bacterium. Next base: position 55,839 of record JBFLWP010000007.1, read on the forward strand.
GGGCGGGTCCCGCTCGGCGAGTACCTGCTCCCGGTCAGCGGGGATGTCACCCAGTGGATCCTGAACGTGCTCAACGCCTCGGTCCGGCGGGCGATCCTGATCGGAATCAGCCTCGGCGCCGTGGCCCTCTCGCTCAAGATCATCTTCGGGATCGAGCGGGCGTACCTGGGCGGGGGGAAGGAATAGCGTGAGACGCGAGACGTTAGACGTCAGACGAGGGAACAAAGGGTCGAGATCCGTCACGTTTCACGCCTCACGCTTCACGTCTCACGTGGCTTCGCGATGACGTTCGCCGAGCGCATGCTGAAGATCGACCGCCGGATCATCTTCCTGATCATCGGGATCTGCACCCTTCTGCCCTTGCTCTACCCGGTCGGGCTGGCGATCCGGATCTCGCCCGAGGTCCGCGCCGTGTACGACTACGTCGAGCAACTGCCGGAAGGCTCCGTCTTTCTCCTGTCGCTGGACTTCGACCCAGCCTCCAAGCCGGAGCTCTACCCCCAGGCCGTGGCCCTACTCCGGCACGCCTTCAAGAAAAAGCTCCGGGTGATCGGCATGACCCTCTGGCTGCCCGGCACCGGCATGGCCAACGAGGTCTTCACCAAGATCGCCGCGGAGCAGGGCAAGGTCCCGGGTCAGGACTACGTCTTCCTGGGCTGGAGCCCCGGCGGCAGCTCCGTGATCATCAACATGGGACAGGACCTCTACAAGGCCTTCCCGACCGATTACAACAACCAGCCGACCAGGGAGCTGCCGGTCCTCCAGGGGATCCAGAACCTGCGGGACGTGAGTTACGTGATCAGCCTCGCGGCCGGCACCACGGGCATCGAGACCTGGTACGTGTTCGGGAAGGACAAGTACAAGTTCGAGCTGGGCGGGGGCTGCACGGGCGTCATCGCGCCCGGCCTGTACCCGCTGCTGCGCAGCGGACAGATCAACGGGCTCATCGGCGGCCTGCGCGGAGCGGCCGAGTACGAAGTGCTGATCGGGCAGAAGGGGCGGGCCGTGGCGGGCATGGACGCCCAGTCCGCCACGCACTTCGCGATCATCGTGCTGGTCATCCTCTGCAACGTCTTCTACCTCTCGATCCGGAAGGAGCGGGGCCGGCAGGGGCAGCCGCCCACGTCATGAGGGCACGCCGGGGGAACCATGCCGTTTGAAACGCTGCTGGGAGCGTGGGTGGCCGCCGGGCTGACCCTCTTCATCCTGACCTTCCTCTACGAGGACAACCCGCTCTTCAAGTTGGCGGAACACCTCTACGTGGGCGTCTCGGTCGGCTACGCGATCGTCAAGACCTACGACACGGTCCTCCTCCGCCTGATCTACGAGCCGATGGTCAAGCAGGGGGACTGGTCGCTGCTGATTCCGCTCGGCATCGGCGCCCTGATGCTCGCCCGCTACGTCCCCAAGATCGCCTGGCTGTCGCGGATCGCCTTCGCTTTCATCGTCGGGGTGGGCTCGGGGCTCGCCATCCCGCGCGTCATCTCCTCGTTCATCCTCAAGCAGGTGGAGGACACGGTGCGCCCGCTGGCCTCGCTGGCGGACGGGGGCCTGACGTTCACCTACAGCCTGGCCGACCCGGCGAGCAACCTGAACAGCATCGTGCTGCTGATCGGCGTCGTCTCGGTCCTCTTCTATTTCTTCTTCTCGCTCGAGCACAGCGGCCCGGTCCGGATCGCCGCCAGGACCGGCATCCTGTTCCTGATGATCGCCTTCGGCGCGGCTTTCGGCTATACGGTCATGGCCCGCATGTCGCTCCTGATCGGACGCTTGACGGACCTGATCGAGTTCGCGGACGCCCGCTACGGCTGGGCCTCCCTCTGGCTCGTCGTGGTGACCGCGGTCTCCCTCGCGGTGTGGAACGCCCGCCGGTCCGACCGCGGGGAGCCGCCGCCCGGCCCGTGAAGGCACAAGGTTGCGCCGGCGGCGGTCCGGCGGGTATGGTGGAGCGCGAGCCGGCGGCCGATGAGGAACCCTGAGTGAGCGGTGACGTGACGACGACGAAAGACCTGAAACAGTATCCGGTGCTGCGGAACCTCCAGTTCTCGCCGATCAAGCAGGACGAGGAGCAGTACATGGTGCTCTGGGACCCCACGGGCCTGAGCCAGGAAAAACTCGTGCTCCCGCTGAACTATTTCTTCCTAGTCCAGCACCTCGACGGGGAGCATTCCCTGGAGCAGATCGGAGTCGCCTACCTCAAGCGGTTCGGCGAGTTCCTCCTGCCGGACCGGCTCGCCAGGCTGGTGGCCGACCTGGACGCCAAGCTGTTCCTGGAAGGGGAGCGGGTCGAGGCAGCCAGGCGCGACGCGCTGGCCGCGTACCGACGGGAGCCGGTCCGGCGGGCCGCGTTCGCCGGCAAGAGCTACGAGGCGGACGGGGACAAGCTGAAGGCGCAGCTTGCGGGATTTTTCAGCTCGAAAGAAGGCCCGCCGCTGAAGCCCTCCGCCAATCGAGGCAAGAAGATCAGGGCGATCGTCGCGCCCCACTATGAGCTGCGCGAGGCCGGCCCGGTCTGCGCCTGGGCCTACAAGGAGCTGCAGGAGGCCGACCTGCCCGACCTGTTCCTGCTCCTCGGGACCAGCTACGTCGCGCTGAGCAATCTCTTCGCGGTGACGGACAAGGACTTCGAGACCCCGCTCGGCCTGGTGTCCGCCGACCGGAAGATCCTGGACCGGTTCAGGCAGAGCGGAGGGGAGCGCTTCTTCGAGGAGGAGCTCTGCCACAAGACCGAGCACGCGCTCGAGTTCCAACTGCCCTTTCTCCAGCACACGGTCGGCGGCCGCAAACCCTTCACGATCCTGCCGGTCCTCTGCTCCTTCACGCCGGCGCAGGTCCTCGAGCCGCAATCGCGCGACAAGGCGGAGCTGATCGAACAGTTCGTCGCGGGGATCGGGAACGCCGTCGCCGGGTCCGGCAAGGAGTGCTGCGTGGTGGCCAGCTCGAACTTGGCCCACATCGGCCTGCGGTACGGGGACAGTGCGCCGCCCACCGATTTCTCTTTCCACCGGTGCATGCAGACCGACCTGGAAATGCTCAAGCCGGTGGAGGAGCTGAACCCGGAGGCCTTCGCACGGTTCATCCACAAGGAGCACGACAGCCGGCGCATCGCCGGCTTCGCGCCCATCTACACGATGCTGCGGCTGATCCAGGCGGGGAAGGGGGAGGTTTTGCGCTACGACCGGGGGATTACGGACCAGTACAATTCGACGATCACGTATGCCAGCATGGCCTTCTTCTAGGACCAAGAGCGTATAGCATATGGCTTATGGCATGAAAGGCTCGGACATGCTCTCCCAGCCCCCGCCATACGCGATAGGCCATTCGCCACAAGCTCTACTCCTTCACCGTGATCCTCATCTCGACCGGCGCGATCGGGTTGTCGCGCTCGTCCCGCTGCACCGCCACGATCTTGTCGATCACGTCCAGCCCCCGGAACACCTCGCCGAAGACCGTGTACATTCGATCCAGCCCGCTCGAGTCCTTGACGCAGATGAAGAACTGCGAGCCGCTGTCGTTGAAGTCGCGGGTGCTGTTGCTCTCGCGCGGCACCTTGGCCATGGACAGGGCCCCGCGCTTGTGCGGCCGGTCGTTCGGCTCCGGACTGAGCCAGTAGCCCGGCCCGCCGGTGCCGTGCAGGCTCCGGTCCGGATTCTTGCTCAACGGGTCCCCGCCCTGGATGATGAAACCCGGCACCACGCGATGAAACGCCAAGCCGTCGTAGAAGCCCATCTTGGCCAGGTTGAGGAAATTGTCCACGTGCCGGGGGGCGTCCTCGGGGTAGAACCGGATCAGCATCTCGCCGAACTTGGTCGAGATGACCACGCGGGGGTTCTTCTTCTGGAACTGCATCGTCATGCGGGCCAATCTATCAGCCCAGATCGGGCTAGCGCAAGAACCACCCTCGGGCTAGGGGCACGGGGCTAGAGGCTAGAGATGACGAATTTGCCGGTCTTTTCTCCGCCCCCTAGCCCCTAACCTCTAGCCCCTTGCCTTCAGGCACAGCCCGTCCCCCGGCTTGATCCTGAGCCACATGAGCCCCCCGAGGAGCGCGACCGACGCAGCCACGCCCAGCGCCGCGGCCCAGCCCACCTGCTCGGCCAGCCACGGGGTCAACATCGGGGAGAGGCTGCCTCCGAGATTGGCGCCGGTGTTCATCAGCCCCGAGAGGGTGCCGGCGTGGGGCTGGGAGAGGTCCACGGTGGAGGACCAGTAGGCCCCGGCCGCGAAGTAGAGCCAGCCGGCCCCAAGCGAGAGGAGCGTAATCGCGAAGGAGGGGGATTCGAGGAACGCCCCGAACAGGATGGACAGGGAGGAGAGCAGCATCCCGGCCGCCCCTACGAGCGCGCGGCCCCGGTTCACGCCCCACGTGGCCGCCAGCCGGTCCGTCGCCCAACCGCCCAGCGGGCAGAAGAGCGTGATCGCCGCGAAAGGAGCTGCGGCGAACCAGGCGCCTCGGAGCACCCCGAACCCGCGGACGTTGACCAGGTAGAGGTAGAACCAGGACAGGTAGACGTAGGCCACGTACCCCAGACAGGTGTAACTCAGCACCAGCCACCAGACCGTCGGGGTTCGCGCGAACGTCCTCCACGGCACGGCCTGTCCAGGCCGGTCCTGAGCCGGACCCGCCTCGATCAGCGCCGCCTCGGCTCGATTGACGCGGGGATGATCCCCGGGCCGATCCCTGGCGTAGAAGAACCACAGAGCCGCCACCAGCGCGCCGACGCCTCCGGCGAGATAAAACGCCATCCGCCATCCGAAGTTCACCATGATCCAGGCCGTGAGCGGCGGAGTCAGGGCCGAGCCGACACCCAGCCCGCCGATGGCGATCCCGATCCCCAGCCCCCGCTCGCCCGGCGCCAGCCAGTTGGCCACGGCCCGGTTGAAGTTGGGGAGCGCCGCCGCCTCGCCAGCGCCCATGAGGAACCGGACCAGCACCAGTGCTCCAAGCCCCCCCACCAGCCCGGCGATCGGCAGCGTGGCCGCCACGGCGGTGAGCGCGGTGAACAGGGACCACCAGAGCATCGCGAGCGTCAAGACAAGCCGCGGGCCCCATCGGTCCCCGAGCCATCCCCCCGGAATCTGGAAGAGGGCATAGCCCAACACGAAGGCCGAAAACGCCTGGCCCATCTCCAGCTCGGTCAAGCCCAAGGCCGGCATCATCTGCCTGGCCGTCACGGAGATGTTCACCCGGTCGACGTAGGTGACGACGCTGATGGCCAGCAGGAGGGCCAGGATCGTCCAGCGGGTATGAGACGGTCGAAGAGCATCCATTGAGGCGGACGGATTATAGCCGTTCAGCGAGGGGGGAGCCAGCGTTCTGGATTTCACCGGAGCGATTCGCTAAGATACGACGCATCAGTCGAAGTTTTCCGCAAGTCCACCGGCGGCGATTCACGGTGACCTGGTTCGGAGGAGGGGTGACGGTCCGCTTCAGACCTGTCCTGCTCGGGTTCCTCGCCGCTCTGCTCGCCGCAGCCGCCGTCGTTGCCCTGTTCTTCTACAACCCCGACTCCTTGAAGGACCTGCTGCTCCCGCAGGTCGAAGCCCAGATCGGCCGGAAGATCGAGGTCGGCGAGGCCCGGTTCGCCATCTTCCCTCGAATCCACCTGGACCTGTCGGACGTCGTCGTTCGGGACGTCGACCCTTCCCGTCCATTCTTCAAAGCCAAGCGCCTGGATCTGGTCCTGCGCTCCACGCCGCTGATGCGCCTGCGAGTGGTCGTCAAGCGCTTGCTCATCGACCAGCCGGAAATCACCCTGCGCCGGGACGAGACCGGCCGCTGGAATTTCATGGCGCCCCCGACTTCGGGCCCGGGAGGAGCCCAGCCGGCCACTTCGCCGTTCGGACTCGCCATGGCGGTCCAGGAAACCTCCATCACCAACGGGGCCCTCACCCTCCACGACGAGTTCCGCCCCGACGGGATACGGTCGCTCCACCTGCGCACGATCGACGTCCACATGACCACCGGGTCACGCGAGGCGCTGGCCCAGGTTCGCTTCTCCGGGACGCTGCCGTCGGAGCACGGCACTTCTTCCCTGTCCCTCAGCGGCAAACTCCGCCAAGCCAAGACGCCGATGAGGATCGAGCAGGCAGATGGGCCGCCGGCCTCTCCGTCCGTCCAGTTCGAGGGGGCCGTCGAGGCGCTGAACCTGGACATCCGCCAGATGGCGGACCTCTTCGGCCCCAGACCGGTGCCGGCCCAACTGCACGGTGCCGCCAACCTCCGCGGTTCTCTCACGGTGACGCCGGGCGTAGCCGGATACGACCTCGTGCTGTCGGAGATGAGAGCCGAACTGGCCCATTTGGCCATCGCCGGACAGGGGGGCATCTCCGGACTCATGACGCAGCACCCGACCTTCTCGGCGACCGTCGCCTCCTCGCCGGTGGACCTCGACCGGCTGTTCGAGTGGTTCCCGGCTCAATGGCTCGGTCCGAAGCTGCCGGAGATCCTCGAGCGGCAGCGGATCGGAGGGATCGTCCAGATCGTCCAGGCCACGGTGACCGGCACCTCCGTGCCGGATCCGCAGATCTCGATGAGCGGGGAATTCCGCGTGCAGGAAGGTCGGGCCAGGATCGGCAAGGACGCCGCACCGGTGCAACATCTCAACGCCACCGTGCTGGTCGAGCCGGGGCGGGTTCGGATCGCCGACATCACCGGAGAATACGACCGCATCGCCGTCCGGCGCGGCAGCGCGACCGTCACGCTTGCGGATGCGGCTCCCTGGCTCGAATTGGCCATCGGGGGCGACATGGCCGCGGCCGACCTGATCCCGACCCTGACCGGGTCGGTCGGCTCAAGCGGACTCGGGAAGACCCTGGCCGGGCTGCGGGACATTCAGGGCAGGACCGAGATCGCGTTCCAACTGGCCGGCCCCTTGAGCGAGGAGGGCGAACTGGCGTTCACCGGCGGCGAGTTCGCACCCCAGCACGTGTCGTTCCGAAGCGCCGACCTGCCGGAGCCGGTGACCGGACTCACCGGCCGCATCCGCTATTCCCCCAAACGCGTGGAGTTCGACGACGTGAAGGCCCGCATCGGAAAGGGGCAGGTGGAGGTCCGCGGGGCCATCGCGCTGCAGGGCGCGGCGACGTTCCAGAGCTTCACGGTGCAGGCGAAGGCGGAACCGGCTCTGATCGTCCGCCTGTTCCCCGCCGCTTCCAAGGCCCTGTCGTCCCTGCACGGGACCATCGTCGGCAGCGCCATCCTGTCCGGCCCCACGGCGGCCCCGTCGTTCAAGGGCGCCATAGACCTCAAAGAAGCAAGCTGGAATCTTCCCGGTACGGTGCAAAAACCGGCCGGCACACCGGCCTCGATCGAGTTCGAAGCGGCCCTGTCCCGCAAGCGGGAGCTGGCGGTCAACCGGCTGGACTTCCTGTTCCCTCCCGTCCGGTTGACCAGCAACGGCAAGATCCGGCTCGGGAGCAAGTTCGCGATCAATGCGGCCTTTCTCTCCGGCCCGATCGCCGTGGACGCGCTGCCGGCGGGCTTGTCCCTTGGAGGACTGGAAGCGGGAATCCTGGAAGTGGCCCTGGACGTCAAGGGCAGGGGCACGAACTGGAAAAACTGGCAATACCACGGATGGGTGGCGGTGACGAACGGCCGGATCGCCGCCAAGGGACTCGACGCGCCCCTGTCCAACCTCTACCTGCGCCTCAAGCTGCTCCGCAACGGGGCGGACGTCAAGATGCTGTCGTTCACGATGAAGGACAGCGACGTGCGCCTGTCCGGCACGATTCGCGATTGGAACAAGGTGCCGACTTATGCGCTTCAACTGAACTCGTCCCAGTTCGATCTCGATCTCCTGATTCCGAAAGGAGAGCGGTCGCCGGTCCGGGACGCTCTGGAGGAGCTTGCGGCCACCAGCCGGCTGGCTGCGGACATCTCGATTGAGCGCGGCCTGTACCGGACGCTGGCCCTCACGAACCTGTCCTGGCGGCTCGCGATTCAGGAGGGCACCCTCGACGTCGACCGGATCAGCGGCCAGTCCGAGGGCAGCCAAATCAGCGGCCGCCTGCTCGTGCACCTGCCGAAGCGGCGGCCCGCCGAGGCATCGGTCTGGCTCAAGACGACGGACCTGCCCTATGCGAAGGTTCTGGAACTCCTCGGCGACCAGGACCGTCAGGTCAGTGGAACCTTGACGCTGGCCGCCCAGGTCACCGGCTCCGGCAAGGACCCCAAGGGTCCCGCCCACAGCCTGAACGGAAAAATCGACCTGTCCCTCCGGCAGGGTCGCATCCTGCGCGGAACCGTGATCCCGAAGATCATCAAGATCCTCAACCTGCCCGCGCTCCTTCAGGGGAAGGTGGATCTGACAAATGACGGCCTTTCGTTCGAGGCCGTCACCGGCACCCTGACCATCCAGAACGGGCAGTTCGCGACCCAGAACCTTGTGATGGACAGCCCGGTCGTCAAGATGAGCGCGGCTGGAAACTACGACCTGCCGACCGACCGCCTGGACGGCGTCGTCGTCGTCAGTCCCCTCGGCTCCTATTCCAACCTCGTCGAGAGCATCCCGCTCTTCGGGAAGCTGTTCGCCGGCGAGCGCAGGGGAATCCTCACCGCCCTGTTCGAAGTGAAGGGCCCGCTCAAGGACCCGGAGGTCAAGTACCTCCCTCTGCAATCCTTGACGACCGGGCTGACCGGCGTGGCCCACCTGGCCTTCGACGTGCTCAAGAACACGTTGCTCCTGCCCAAGAATCTGCTCGCGCCGGACGAAGAAGGGGCGGCCGCGCCCCAGGCCGGGCCCAAGGACGGGGACCAGGCGAGCCCGCCGACCAACCAGTGATCCGGCCGCCTTGACCCCCGCGGCATCGCGTGATAGCATCGGTTCGCCTACGGGTTTCTCTTCATTCTTTCCCGAAACCAGCCGTTGAATCCAGGGGCTCCGTCATGACCGTGGAACGAGCGACGCTCATGATCGCGGCCAGCGAGGCCGATTCCAACCTCTACTACGCGACCAAGTTCGTGGCCCCCGACCCTTTCATTTTCCTGGAGATCAAAGGGGAGCGGCTCCTGGTCATGAGCGATCTGGAGCTGGACCGGGCGCGCAGCCAGGCCTCCGTGGACCGGGTCCTCTCTTACACCGAGATCGAGCGGAAGCTGCGCGCGCAAGGTGTGGCCGAGCCCACTTCCGCGGACGTCGCCCACGCCGTGTTGCAGGAGCACGGGATCGCCTGCTTGATGGTCCCGGGCAGCTTCCCGTACCTGCACGCCACGAGACTGCAGGCCCTGGGCTATCGTCTCGAAACCAAGAAGGAGCCTTTCTTCGAGCGGCGCGTCATCAAGACCGAGGAGGAAGTCCGACACATCGAAGCGGCCCAGCGGGCCACGGAGGAGGCGGTCGCCGCCGCCCACGCCGCGCTCCGGTCCGCCACGGTGCGGGACGGCTCGCTCTGGCTCGACGGGGAGCCGCTGACCTCCGAGCGCGTCAAGAAGTTGATCAACGTAAAGCTCATGGAGCGGGACTGCGTGGCCCAGCACACGATCGTCGCGGGCGGGGAGCAGGCTTGCGATCCCCACCATGAGGGGAGCGGGCCGCTGCCGGCTCACCGCAGCATCATCTTCGACGTGTTTCCCCGGTCCAGCGTCAGCCGCTACTTCGCCGACATGTCCCGGACCGTGATCCGCGGGAAGCCGTCCCCCGAGCTCGCGCGACTGTATCGGACCGTCAAGGACGCCCAGGAAGAGGCCATCGCCCAGATCCGGGACGGTGCCGACGGAGCCAGAATCCATCAGCGGATTTGCGAGCGCTTCGACGAGGCCGGTTACAAAACCGGCCTCGTGAACGGCCGCATGCAAGGCTATTTTCACGGGACCGGGCACGGGGTCGGTCTGGACATCCACGAGCCGCCTCGGATCAGTCGGACCGGCTCCGCGCTGCAGGAGGGGCACGTCGTCACCGTGGAGCCAGGACTCTACTACCCGGGCCTGGGGGCGGTCCGCATCGAGGACATGGTGTTGGTGACCGGGGACGGCTGCCGGAACCTCACGAACTTTCCGAAGACGTTCGAACTAGATGACTCTGGCTAGAGGCATGGGGCAAAAGGCAACGGGGGGAGAACCCTCTCGCCTCGAGCCCCTCGCCACGTGCCTAGCGATAGCCCATGCGCCTGACCTTCACGATCGCGCGGTTCAATCCGGAAACGGACAGCCGTCCGCACGAGGAGGAGTATCGCCTCGAAGTCAGCCGGGGCATGACCGTTCTGGAAGCCCTCATCCGCATCAAGAACGAGCAGGACGGCTCTCTGGCCCTGCGCTATTCCTGCCGGTCGGCGATCTGCGGCTCTTGCGCCATGGAGATCAACGGATCGGAGAAGCTGGCCTGCAAGACTTCCGTCCGGCGCGAATTGGAACGCCACGAGCGGCTGCGGATCGCCCCGCTCAAGAACCTGCCGGTCATCAAGGACCTGATCGTGGACATGACCTCCTTCTGGGGCAAGATCCGCGAGGTGACGCCGTGGCTCATGCCGGCGTCGCAGCCCGGAACGGAGCCGCCGGCCGGCCAGATGGCGCTTCCGCCGGCCAGCTATCAATTCCACAACGTGGACGCTTGCATCATGTGCGGAGCCTGCGTGGCGTCCTGCACGTCCCACGAAGTCTCCCGGCGATTCCTGGGTCCGGCCGCCCTGGCCAAGGCGGAGCGGTTCCTGGCCGATCCCCGCGAGTCGCCGGCTTCCAAGCGACAGCGGCTGGCGGAGATGGAGGAGGAGCACGGGATCTGGGACTGTACCCGCTGCAACTTCTGCGTGCAGGTGTGTCCCAAGGACGTCAAGCCGATGGAGGCGATCGTTCGGCTGCGCCGTGCCGCCATCGAAGCGGGATTCGATTCGACCGGCGGGGCCCGTCACATCACGGGCTTTCTGGACATCGTGCGGCGGGAAGGCCGCCTGAACGAGGCCCGGATGCCGCTCAAGGTGGTCGGCTTCAGCTTCAGGCGCCTGCTCCACGTTGTGCCGCTGGGGCTCAGGATGTGGCTCAAGGGAAAGGTGCCCAATCCTCTGTCTCCTCCGATCGCCGGCATCGCCCAGGTGCGCACGATCTTCCGCGGCCTGCGCCGCTCCGCGAACCCGGCCAACCCGGCGGCATGAAAGCCGTGCGCCCGTGACCAGTCGGTTTCGGTTCCTCGATGACGTCGCGCTGGCCGACTCGGCCTTCGAGGCCAGCGGGGATTCGCCTTCCGAGCTCTTTCAGGCGGCCGCACGCGCGGTGATCGAGACCATGGTGAACCCGCTCACGGTCACTCCCGCCTGGCGCCGCGCGATCGAGCGTCAGGCACCGGACCCGGCCTCTCTGCTGTTCGACTGGCTCTCCGACCTCGTCTATCTCAAGGATGCGGAAGGGATCGCGTTTCACGATGTGGACGTCGCCGTCGTCCAGGGTCCCGGAGGCGACTGGCGGCTCCGGGGGACGGTGACCGGCGAGCCGATCGACCAGGGTCGCCACGAGCTGCGCGCCGACGTGAAGGCGGTCACCAAGCACCTGTACGAGGTCCGGCAGGAAGGCACCCGGTGGACCGCGCGGGTGGTCTTGGACATCTGACGTTCTGGAGAAACCTGGGAAATGAAATTGAACACGGCCATGGCGGTCAACCGGGTCACGGACGAGATCTGGGAGATCCCGCCGTCCGAAAAGCCCGGCATGCTCGTACCGGCCAGGATCTATGCGACCGAGGCGATCCTGTCCAGCATGGACAGCGGGGTGTTCGACCAGGTGACGAACGTCGCCTGCCTCCCGGGCATCCGCCGCTACGCCCTCTGCATGCCGGACGGCCACTGGGGCTACGGATTCCCCATCGGCGGCGTGGCCGCCATGGACGTGCGCGACGGGGTCATCTCGCCGGGCGGGATCGGCTTCGACGTGAACTGCGGGATGAGGCTGATCCGGACCGACCTGACCCTCTCCGACGTTCAACCCCGCCTGGACCAGCTCATGACCGAGCTCTTCCGCAAGGTGCCGGCCGGGGTCGGCTCACGGGGGTTCGTGCGGCTGAACCGCCAGGAGTTCGAGAACGTCATGACCGACGGAGCCCGCTGGTGCATCGCCCGCGGCTACGGCTGGCACGAGGACCTGGCCCGCATCGAAGAGCAAGGCTGCATCCCCGGCGCCGACCCGTCCAAGGTGAGCGACCATGCGGTCGAGCGAGGCATCAGCCAACTGGGCACCCTGGGATCGGGCAACCACTATCTGGAAGTGCAGGTCGCCTCCAGCGATCGGATCTTCGACCCGGCCACCGCCTCCGCCCTGGGAATCACCGGACACGACCAGATCGTCGTCATGGTCCATTGCGGCTCCCGCGGCTTCGGGCACCAGGTGGCAACCGACTACTTGAAGACCTTCGAGAAGGCCATGCGCCGCTACGGCATCACGGTCAAGGACCAGCAGCTCGCCTGCGCGCCCTTCCACTCGCCGGAGGGTCAGGACTATTTCGCCGCGATGAACTGCGCCGCCAACAGCGCCTTCGCCAACCGCCAGATCATCACGCACCAGATTCGGGAGGCCTTTCGCACCGTCTTCGGCAAGTCCGCCGAGGAGATGGGCCTGCAGATCGTGTACGACGTGGCCCACAACATCGCCAAGGTCGAGCGGTACGAGGAGGGCGAACTGGTGGTCCACCGAAAGGGGGCCACTCGGGCGTTCGGCCCGGGCCGGCCCGAGCTGCCGGACCTGTACCGGCAGATCGGCCAGCCGGTGATCTGCGGCGGTTCCATGGAAACCGGCTCCTACCTCCTGGTCGGCACCGACCGGGCCATGCAGGAGACCTTCGGCTCCACCATGCACGGCTCCGGGCGGACCATGTCGCGCGCTCAGGCCAAGCGGTCGGTCCGCGGCGAACAGCTCAAGCAGCAGATGCAGAAGCGGGGCATCATCGTGAAGGCCGTCTCCATGTCCGGTCTGGCCGAGGAGGCGGGCTTCGCCTACAAGAACATCTCGGATGTGGTGGAAACCGTCCACCAGGCCGGCATCACCAGGAAGGTGGCCGAGCTGCGGCCAATCGGAAACATCAAAGGGTAGGCCGGGCGCTGGCGCTAGGTCGCGCGCTCACTGCTCGGAGCGGAGATGCTGCGGCTGTTCTTCCAAAGCCTGGAGCAGAACCTGGGACCGGCCTTCGCACAGGCTTCCTGGACGCTCTACGGCGCAGGCTTCGTGCTCCTGATCGTGACGATTCTGGCCCCAGCCTGGCGGGTATGGATGGAGTCGGCCACGGTCCGCGTCGGACTCGAGCAGCGTTGGGTGATGACCTGTCCCCGCTGCAGCAACTTGGTCATCGTCGCCGGTCCCACTTGCAGCCGCTGCCAGGCGGACCTCGGGATTCCCTGGGCCGTCCGCCTCTGGGCCTCCGCCACTCGCACCGATCGGAGCCCATGGGCCAGGCGGCTCCGCTGGACCTGGCACTTGCTCGGCGTCCTCCTGCTGATCGTGCTCGCGCTCTGGTTCGTCGCCGCCACGGATGCCCTGACCCCGCAGGGAGCCCTCCACCGGCTCCTGCTCGGCCTGGCCCTGATCGCCCTGGCAGTCTTCGGTTGGCTGAGCGGTCGGGCTCTCGGCCTGTCCTCGCGGGGGATCGTGAATCGCCTACGCGACGGAGTCCTGGCCGTGGCATCGGTCGGGCTCCTCGCCGGCACCCTGTTTCTGGCCGATGCAGCCAGGGCATCCAACGACCGATCCCTGGCCTACTTCACTGCGACCGACGGCGCCGTCCGTTTCGCCGACCGCATCATCCCCCTGTCGGCGGGGGAAATCGGCATCGAATACCTCCAGCTCGATCACGAGAGCCTGGGTTACCATCGCATCGTGCCATTGTCCTTCGTCGGCGCCGACCGGGTCCCGTTCCCCAGAAGCGTCGTCGGCCGGTGGTGCATCAACCACCTCCGCGACCAGGCGGAGGCGCTCGCCGGTTACGGGCTCTCGGTCCGGCTGCGCACCGACCGGACGCGGATAGCTCCTGGCCAGGCCTACGAAGTCGTCCAGCGGGGCGGGCAGGTCATGATCAAGAGGGCGGAGGAGGCCCACCCTTCGGCGGTGCACAGCTAACCCAAGGAGAATCCCATGATGGCGTCCGTCTTGAACTGGCTCTATTTCCTGCTGATCGGACTCCTGGCCGGCTGGATTGCCGGCAAGCTGATGAAGGGGAAAGGCTTCGGATTGGTCGGGAACCTCGTTGTCGGCGCACTCGGCGCGCTGGTGGGAGGCTTTCTCTTCGACGTGCTCGGGTTCACCGCCTATGGCTTCGCTGCGTCGTTGGTCATGGCCGTCGTGGGCGCCATCGTGCTCCTGGTCCTGGTCGGATTCATTAAACGGGCGTGAGGAACGGTGTTCGCGTCATCCGCTGCCTCTGTTCTCGTACCGGAGCCTCATGGTAAACATGCCCCGGCGGCGAAGTCACGGGCCTGAGTCGCATGAGTCACTGGATCGTCATCCTCGCCATTTCGGTCGGCCTCCTGGTCGTCTACGCGCTGGTGTTCTACCTCTCCAGCCTGCTCGCGCGCGGCTCCCTGTTTCGGATCAAGCTTTCGTATTTCTTCGAGTCCGTCTTGCCCCAACCTAAAGCCGGACCGGCCAGGTCGAAGAGCGACGCGGCCCCCGCTCCTCCCGCCCCGAGCAACCGGCGCAAGGCCGAGTCGGCCAGGCCCGCTCCTCGCCCCGAAGCTGCGGCTCCGTCCCCCAGCGAGCCTCAGGCCCCTGCGCCCCCGCCGCCGAAGAAACAGGGCATCGTCATGCGAAGAATGCCCAAGCCGAGCGCGGCGCCGTTCACGCTTCGCGACGCCCGGGAGGCAGCCGCCTCCCAGCAGCGGGTCTGGGTGAAGTTCACGAACGATTTCAACCGGGATGACGAGGACAAACTCGAAATCTACCGAGCCACGCGCGGCGGAAGCCTGTTCGTCTGGTTCTGCTACGAACGGAAGCGAGGCACGCTCCGGCGGAATCGCATCACGGCCTGGCAGCTTCTCGAGGAGCGGTTCGATCGGTCCGCGCACCTGGCGGAATGGGCCCGCTGGCAAGGGCTGAAGGGGTTGCCGCATCGGATGGCGGCATTGCTGCGGCGGCAGCCCTAGCCCACCTTTGCGGAGATGCGCGGGCGGGGAGTAAGGGGGGGGAGGTGACCCCATGGCGATGGGTGAGTCGCGCAGAGGCAGGTTTCGGCTGGCGCCGGAGGGAGAACCGCCCATGCGGCAGGTTCTGGAAGGGGCGTTGAAAGAATTCCGACAGGCCCTCGTGGATCGCGGCGTCTACAGAAAAGACCACCAGAACCTGGAACGGGCGTTCAACGGAGCCAGGGACTTCGTGGACTTCCTGCTGGAAGGACCCTGGGCCCTGGAGCGAGGACGGCGTCGCCCGAAGATCCGATGCCCCCCATGACTTCTCCCCAGCCTCCCGCTATACTGCGAGCCAGCGACCGGACGTGACGGAGGAACCGTGCCGTTGAAGTACGCGCTCTATCCGGGCTGTGCCGCCAAGGGGGCGACTCCGGAGCTCTACCAGTCCACCATGGCCATCGTCGGCCGGCTAGGGATAGACGTGGTCGAGCTGACCGCCTCGTCCTGCTGCGGGGCCGGCGTGATCGGAGAGGGGGAGCCGGAAGTCGCCCTGGCCTTGAGCGCCAGGACCTTCGCCCAGGCGGAGCAGCTCGGCCTGGACATCATGACGATCTGCGGCACTTGCCAGGGCGTCATGGGTTCGGCGAACAAACGACTCAAGGGCGACAGGGCATTGCTGGACCGGATCAACCAAGTGCTGGAGCGGGACGGGCTCCGTTACAGCGGGAAGGTCCAGGTCAAGCACCTGCTCTGGATCGTCGTACGGGAAGTCGGGCTCGCCAAGCTGGCCGCGGAGGTCAGGACCCCGATGGACCAGTTCCGGATCGCCCCCTTCTACGGGTGCTACATCCTGCGGCCCTCCTGGGATGTCGGGTTCGACGATCCGGAAAACCCCACGTCGCTGGAGAAGGTCATTCGGACCGTGAAGGGCGAGCCGGTGGCCTACGCAGGCCGGACCAAATGTTGCGGGTTCCCGATCATCCTCGAAAAGGAAGCCATTGCGGTGGCGATGGCCGGGCAGAACATGAAGGAGGCCAAGGACGGAGGAGCGGACTTCATGGTCACCCCCTGTCCGCTCTGCCACATGAGCCTGGACATCTATCAGGACCGGGCGGGACGGGCGGTCAACGCCAGGCTCAGCCTGCCGATCCTGCACCTGCCGCAACTGCTCGGGCTGGCCATGGGAATCCCGGCCAAGGATCTGGGGGTCTCCCGACACCTTGTCCCGGCAGACTCCATCATCCACACGATCGAGCGGCACCAGGCCGACCAGAAGCCATCCTCGAGGAGCCTGATACGATGAAAATCGTGAAACTCTCAGATTATCATCAGTTTAGCTCTGAAAAGATGAAGAAGAACAATATCTTTCAGACGCCCAGATTTTTCTGCGACGTCTACTGCTTCGAGCCGGGCCAGGAACAGAAGGGGCACGTCCACGGGGATCAGGACAAGATCTACATCGTCCTAGAAGGGCAGGGGACTTTCCGGGTCGGGCAAGAAGAACAAGTCTTGGAACCGGGGCAGGGCACCCTCGCCCCGGCCGGGGAGGAGCATGGGGTCCGCAACCACACCAAGGACCGGCTCCGGGTGCTGGTCTTCGTCGCGCCGAATCCCTCCTGAGAAGTCTACAGGAGAGCGCGACAGGCAACGGGTGGGAGAACGGTGTCGGCCCAGCCGACCGCCTCCTGCCCGTTGCCTTCTGCGCTCGAGACCGCTCCGTTACTGCGCGGGCGGAGTGATTTCCGTCTGCGGCACCTCCGGCTTCCACGGAGTCTGCGGCATCAACGGAGCCGGCTTTGCCCCGGGGGACGCCACCAGCACCGCGATCGCTCCCCGCAGCGCCCCGGTCAGGGAATGGGTCACGAGGGGATAGGCGCCGGCCGACTCCACCACCACGTCAAAGGTCGCGGCGCCGCCCGGCCCCACCACGTAGGTCTGCACCCCCTTCAGACTGTTGGCGGGATTGCCGCTCTCATACACGTTGTCCCAGATCTCTCCGATCGGGTGGAACGCGGAAAACTCGTTGGGGCCCGCGTTCACGAAGTAGATCCGGACCCGCTCGCCCGGCTTGGCTTCCAGCGCCTTCCCACCGGTCACGAACGGATGGTACTTGAAGACCCCGCCGTTGAAGATGATGTGGTCGAACTTCCGGTCGAACATGGCCTGGACGTCATCCGGGTTCTTGAACAGCTCGGACTGCACGAGCACGTACTCCCGGTCGGCCTTGGGCCAGGCCTTGGCATTCTTGGGATCCACGATGATGGCCCCGAACATGCCGCGGGCCACGTGCTGAATCATCGGGGGCGCGCCGCAATGGTAGAAGAACACGCCTGGCTTCTTGGCGACGAACGTGTAGCCGATCGTCTCCCCCGGGTTGACGGCTTTGTAGTTGTTGAGAAAGTCGATTTCGGCCGCGTGGAAGTCCATCGCATGCGGGTAGGTGTTGGTCTTGGGATTCTCCAGCGTGAACTTGACCGTGTCGCCTTCGGTCACCCGCACCACGGGTCCCGGAAACTGCCCGTTGAACGTCCAGGCCTTGTATTGCTGGCCTCCGCCCTCCACGACCACTTCGGCCTCGACTGCGGTCATTCGGACCTCATGAGTCTTGGCCGAAACGGGGGAGGCGCTCCAGGCCATTCCCCCCAAGATTGCGGCACAGCCCAGCGTCACGGCGGCGAACCGCTTCACCGGCAATCCGTTACCAAACGACATACGTGACCTCCTTCGTCATGCGACAGTCGGAAAATTGTGGACGGGAACCGAATTGAAGGGAAGGATAGGCCGGCGCAGGAAGGAGCGCTATGATCTAAATCATGTTTTGAGTTTTTCGCGCGCGGACCGGCATCAACACCCCTTGACAGGAGGCGGAGGCCATTTGTCTGAGCTTCGGCAGATCCCAGATGACCAGGCGTCTGGCCGTGCCGGAGACCAGGCGCGCCCGTTTGAATCGGCTCATGATCCGGATCGCCGTCTCTACGGTGATCCCCGTCATGTCCGCAAGATCCTGGCGCGTCAACCGGACCGTGAGCCGCAGCCCGTTACCGTCGCGGATGCTGGCACGCGACGCCAGGTTGGACAGGAGCGCGGCGACCCGCTGCTCGGCCCGGTCCAGAGCGAGCACCTTGGCGTTTTCCTGCGCCTCGTTGAGCCGGGCGCCCAAGTATCTGATGATGTCCAACGCGGCGTCGGGATTCCGCCGCAACAGATCGAAGTAGGATTTCTTGCTCAAACGCAGGACGCTCACGTCCTCCATCGGCAGGGCGCAGCCGGGATGGGGCGCCCCGTCGAAGACCGCCGCCTCGCAACAGAAGAGATCGCCGGGCATCAGGACCTTGAGCGTGACCTCCCGGCCGTCCGGCGATGTCTTCACGCACTTGACCGAGCCTTCCTTGAGGATGTGGAAGGAGTCGGCCGGATCGCCCTCCTGGAAGATGTACTGGCCCTTTGCATACCGGGTTTCGACGACCTCGCGCGCGACCCGACGGCGGTCCGGCTCAGACAGGAAACGAAACAGAGGGATGGTGTGAAGGAGATTCGCCTTCTTCACAAGAGCCGCTTGGCGGTCTCGACGATCATCCTCGCGCTGAGGCCATACCGGTCGAGCAGCTCGTCCGGCTTGCCGCTGTGGGGGATCTCCCGGACCGCCATCTTGTGCACCCGGACACCCTCGCTGCCGACCGCGCCCAGAACCGCGTCGCCCAGCCCGCCGTGCTCATAATGGTCCTCGACGGTCAGGATTCGGCCGCCCGTGGCGCGCGCGCTGTCGAGCAGCGTGGCCCGGTCGATCGGCACGATGCTGTAGAGGTCGATGACGCGCACCGGGATGCCGGCGGCTTTCAACTGGTCGTGCGCCTTCAGGGCCTCGAACAGCGTCACGCCGGCGGCCACGATGGTCAGCCGGTCCGAAGGACTCTGCCGTACGACCTTCGAGCCGCCGATCGTGAAGGTCTCGTCGCTTCCGTACAGGATCGGGGACTTGGGGCGCCCGGTCCTGATATAGACCGGCCCCCGGTGGGCCGCGGCCGCTTCAACCAGCTTGTGAGTGCAGACCCCGTCGGATGGATAGAGGACCACCATGCCCGGCTGCGCCGCCATCATGGCGATGTCCTCGAGCCCCATCTGGGACGGCCCGTCCTCGCCGATGCTCACGCCTACGTGGGACCCCATCAGCTTGATGTTGGCCCGGCTGATCGAGGCCATGCGGATGAAGTCGTAGGCGCGGGTCAGGAAACAGGCGAAGGTGGCCACGAAGGGAATCTTGCCGCAGGCGGCGAGCCCCACGGCGGCTCCCACCATGTTCTGCTCGGCGATGAAGCTCTCGAAGAACCGGTCGGGGAACTGCTTGCCGAACTTGTCGGTGAAGGTGGAGTTCTTGACGTCCGCGTCCAGGCCCACCACGAGCGGGTTGGCCTCGCCCAACGCGGCCAGCGCCGTCCCGAAAGCCTCCCTGGTGGCCACCGAGTCGGCCGGTTTGTACGCGGGCGGCGCCATCGGCTTCGCCGGCTTGGCTCCGGCCGCCGGCGCGTCCGGCTTCCTGACCTCGGGAGCGGTTCCGTCGGGCTTGAGCTGGCCCGTGAGTTCCCGGATCGCCTTCTCGGTCTCCTCGCCCTTCTTGAGCGGCTTTCCGTGCCAGTCCGGACGGTCCTCTACGAACGAGATGCCTTTGCCTTTCAAGGTCCTCGCCAGCAGGACGGTCGGCTTGCCCGTCGTCCGCGCGGCTTCGTCAAAAGCCGCCAGCAACGCCGCAATGTCGTGACCGTCCACCACGATCGCATGCCAGCCGAAGCCGGACCAGCGGGCACGATAGGCCTCCATGTCGTGCTGGAGCATCGTCGGATCGCTCTGCCCCAGGCGGTTCACGTCCACGATCGCGCAGAGATTGTCGAGTCCGTAATGGCGGGCGATCTCCGCCGCCTCCCAGACCGAGCCCTCCACGGACTCTCCATCGCCCATCAGCACGTAGGTCCGGTAGCCCGCCCGGTCGATCCGCTTGGCGTTCATCGCCATGCCGACCCCGGCGGCCAGCCCCTGTCCGAGCGAGCCGGTCGCCACGTCTACGAACGTCAGGCGGGGAGTCGGATGTCCCTCGAGATCGGACTTCAGCGTGCGCAGACCGAGCAGGTCCCGCTTGTCGAAGAGCCCGGCTTCCGCCCAGGCCGCGTAGAGCAGCGGCGCCGCGTGGCCCTTGGACAGGATGAAGCGATCGCTGTTGGGATGCCGGGGATTTCGGGGATCATAGCGCATCACGGAGAAGAAGAGCGTCGCGACGATGTCGGCGGCGGAGCAACAGCTCGTTGGGTGCCCGCTACCGGCTTCGCTGGTCGCGCGAACGCTTTCGATCCGCAGGTTCGTCGCCTTGTTGTGCAGCGCGGCCACCAATGAGGGAGAGATCCCGGTCGGAGCCATCCTGTCTCCTTTCTTGCTTTACTCCTATCGTCCCGTATCGGCAGGGAATATCCCGACTTGATAAGCGGCAGCCTAGCAAACGGAACCAGGACGAGTCAATGCGCCCCAATCCTGGCCGTTCGGTTCGAATGACCCTCGTTGCGAACCGTCTTCCGCCTGTGTTATTTGTAGTGCGTTGGCAACAGGCATGAAGGCTTCAGGTATGCCACCCCGCGCCGCCGGCCCGTTGGTGTCGCTCTCTCTGGTGATCCTCACCACGTTGCAGGTGCTCGGCCCGTCCTGTCTGGAGATTTGCTGCTTCGATGGAGCCGTCGCCGCCGCCTGCACCCAAGATCAACTTACGGCTGCGGCCGACGGCGCACCGGCCGATGGAACCGACCGTCTTGCCGACCAGCTGGACGAGGCGACCCTCAACTGGGCCTCGCTGACGATCAGCCCTCCAACCTCGCTGGTTTCCTTGGACGACCCCCTCGTGCACCGACTTCAACTGGGCCACTCTCCGTTCCATCCTCCATCTGTCCTCTAGCGGTTCGCCGTCATTCCTGAACACCGTGAGCGGCGGAGACGCCTCCGCCGTTCGGCGACTCGTTGCTGGAGGATTCCCATGGCACGCCGATTCCACATCGCGATCGGACTCCTGCTCTTTTCCTTTTGGTCCACGGCCCTGCCGGTGCCCACGGCCGCGCAGCCCCCCGCCCCGTCACACTCGCTCGACGAGATCCTGAACCTGGCCTTGACCCGTCATCCGTCCGTCGCCGGCGCGGAAGGCCTGGTGGACCAGAGCCGCGGACGGCGAATTGAGGCCGGCGCCTATCCCAACCCCACCATCACGGGCCAGAGCGGGGGCGGAATCATCAGAGATCCGAGCACCGGAACCGAGCTGAACGAATACCTGTTCTCCTTGAGCCAGCCGTTGGAATGGTTCGGCAAACGAACGGCGCGCCAGCGAGCGGCCGAGGCAGGCCTCATCGGCGCCGCCGCAGGGCTGGAGGAAACGCGGCTCAACCTGACGGCCGAGGTCAAGATCGCCTTCTACGACCTGCTGTTGGCCCAACGGGCCACGGAGCTGGCCAAGCAAAACCTCGCGATCGTGCAGGAGGTCGCCCGGATGGTGAAGGCCCGGGTCCAGTCGGGAGAAGGGGCCCAGTTCGAATTCATCAAGGCCGAGGTCGAGCTGATGAAAGCCGATCAGGAGCTGACGCGGGCGCAGAACGCCATCAGGGTCAAACGGGTGCGCGTGGACACGCTCACCGCCGGGGCGCTCGGACCGGTCTTCACGATCCACGGCGACTTTGCGTCCTTCGACGAAGGCGCCCGGCTCGAGATCGGGGCGTTGACGCGGACGGCTCTGGACCGCCATCCCACGATCAGGCGGCTGGCGAAGCTGGTCGAGCGGGCAGGCTTCGCCGTCACGAAGGAGCGACAGAGTCGGATTCCCGACGTGACCGTGTACGGCGGCGTGGCCCGCGAGGTCGGGCGCGAGGCCTATATCGGCGGCCTCTCGGTCCCGACGCCGATCTGGTACCAACGCCAGGGGGAGATCGCGGCGGCGTTGGGCGCCAAGCGCAGGGAGGAGGCGGATCTCCTGCGCGCGAGGTATGAGCTGGTCCGGGCGATCAACGAGCATTTCCAGGACGCCAAGACCGCCGTCGAGCTGATCGAGCTGTTCGAAAAGGGGCTGTTGAAGCAAGCGCAGGAAGCACTCCGTATCGCACAGTTCAGCTTCCGGCAGGGAGTCTCGAGCCTGCTGGAGGTGCTGGATGCCCAGCGGGTCTACCGGCAGACGCAGTTGGAGTACGCCCTGGCGCGCTTCGACCTGTCGGCCGCACGCGCCAAGCTCGAACGGGCGGTCGGCGGACCCTTGGAAGCGGGGAGCACCGGCGAATGAAGCGCGTGCGCTCGATCGAATCGCGGATCCCGGCCTTCCTGCCCGTGCTGCGCTGGGCCTGCACCGGAATCACGCTCCTGGCATGTCCCGGCTGCGACACCGCTCCCGGCGACGCCACCGGCGCCAGACCCGTCCAGCCTTCCACCCAGCCAGGCATCGTGAGGCTCGCGCCTGAAGCCCTCGCGCAGATCGGGATCGAAACGAAGCCGGTCGCGAAAGGGGAGTTCCGCTCTTACCGGGATTTCCCGGGTACCGTCCAGCCGAACGAGAACGCGCTGGCCGAAATCACGGCGCTGGTGCGCGGACGCATCCTCGACGTCCACGCAGACCTCGGACAGGAGGTCAAGGCCGGTGCGCTGCTGGCGTTGCTGTACAGCAGCGAGCTCGGGATCGCCCAATCGTCTTACCTGAAGGCCAACGCGAAGCTGCACCTGGCCGAGCAGGCCTTCGGACGAGCCCAGCTGTTGCTCAAGGAGAAGGTCATCGGCCGCAGCGAGTTCCAGCGCCGGCAAGGAGACCTGGTCAGCGCCAGGGCCGAAGCTCGTGAAGCAAGGGATCGACTCCAGTTGCTCGGCATGAAAGACAAAGAGATTCGGGAGCTGGAGCGGAAGGAACGCATTCGCTCCCACGTTCCCATCCACGCCCCGTTCGACGGTCGCATCATTGCTCGCAACGTGACCAGGGGCGAGGTGATCAACACCTCTGACCGACTCTTCGTGGTCGCGGACCTTTCAACCGTGTGGGTCCTTGCCAACGTACCGGAGAAAGACATCCCGCCCATCCTTCGATCCGTGGAGCAAAACCGGTCGGTGGAGGTGCACGTCTCCGCCTACCAAAACCAGGTCTTTCCGGGGCGAATCACCTACGTCGGAGACCTGCTCGATCCTGCGACCCGTACGATGAAGGTCCGCGTCGAAGTGCCAAACTCCGACGGGCGTCTTAAAGGCGAAATGTTCGCTTCAGTGCGCATCCCGCTGGATCCGCTGCCGGATTCCCTGACGGTGCCCGTGGCGGCCGTGCAGCAGGACCAGGGAGAGACGATCGTCTTTGTCCAAGTCGCCGACCGCCAGTTCGCCAGACGGACGGTGAGACTCGGCGGCGAAAGCGGAGGGCATATCCTGGTCCTGGGCGGGCTTTCTGAGGGAGAGTTGGTCGTGACCCAAGGCGCGTTCGTCCTGAGGACCGAGCTCGCAAAGACCGTGCAGGGCGGTCCCTTGGAATGATCAATCCCCTCCTGGCTTTCTCACTCCGTCAGCCTGTTCTCATCCTGGCCCTGGTCTGTCTGGCAGGACTGGCAGGGCTCTACGCCTTCCAGGTCCTGCCGATCGACGCTTTTCCGGACGTCACCAACGTCCAGGTGCAGATCCTCACCGAAGCCCATGGCCTCTCCCCGGTGGAGGTGGAGCGTTTCATCACGATCCCGATCGAGTTGCAGATGATGGGACTGCCGGATCTCACTCAGATTCGCTCCTTGTCCAAATTCGGGCTGTCCCAAATCACGGTCGTCTTCCAGGACCACGTCAACGTCTACTTTGCCAGGCAGCTCGTGCTCGAGCGGCTGATCGAGGCGAAGGACCGTCTGCCCGACCGGGCCGAACCGGTATTGGCCCCGGTGACCACCGGGCTCGGGGAGGTCTATCAATACTATCTGGCGAGGCCGGGCGACCTGGGCGACATCCCGGCGATCCGGGAAGAGGAACTCACGGAGCAGCGGACCATCCAGGATTGGATCGTCCGGCCGCTGCTGAAGAGCGTGCCCGGCGTGATCGACGTCAACTCGCTGGGCGGGTACGTCAAACAATACCAGGTTCTGGTGGATGCCGCCAAGCTGCGCAAGTACGACCTCTCGCTGCACGAGGTGTTCAACGCCATCGCCAACAACAACGCGAACGCCGGCGGCAACGTGATCGAGCGACAGGCGGAGAAACTGATCGTGCGCGGCGTCGGGCTGATCAAGACGGCCGCGGACGTGGAGCACATTGTCGTAAAAGCGGCCGGCGGTACGCCGGTGTTCGTGCGGGACATCGCCGACGTCCGGATCGCCCACGCGGTCCGCCATGGAGCGGCCGTGCTGAACGGGAACCTGGAGGTGGTGGCGGGTATCGTGCTGATGCTGCGCGAGGGCAACGCACGGGAGGTCGTCGAGCAAGTCAAACGGAAGGTGGAAGAGCTCCACCGCAACCGCGTGCTGCCGGGCAATCTCCAGATCGTGCCCTTTTACGACCGGAGCGAGTTGGTGACGTCGGCCCTCCGCACGGTGCACAAGGCTCTGGTGGAGGGCGTCGTCTTCGTCGTGCTCGTCCTGTTCCTGTTTCTCGGCAATCTCCGGAGCGCCCTCATCGTGACCGCGACCCTGATCGTCGCGCCGCTCAGCACCTTCATCGTCATGCGACAGGTCGGCCTCTCGGCCAATCTGATGTCGCTCGGCGGGCTGGCGATCGCGATCGGCATGATGGTGGACGGTTCGGTGGTCGTCGTGGAAAATGTGTCCCGGCGGCTCTCCGAAGGAGGGGGCAGCGCGGACGCCAGGTGGCGGGTCGTGCTGGAGGCCGCCAGGGAAGTGGGGCAGCCGGTCGTCTTCGGCATTCTGATCATCATCCTCGTATTCCTGCCGTTGCTCGCACTCCAGGGGATGGAGGGAAAGCTCTTCGCGCCCATGGCCTACACGATCGTCATCGCCCTCGTCGTCTCCCTGCTCCTGTCCCTGACCCTGTCCCCCGTGCTCTGTTCACTCTCCCTGAAGCCCGAAGGGGAGCGGGACACCGTTCCGGTCCGGTGGGCCAAGCGGGTCTACGAGCCCGCCCTCCGCTGGACGTTGGGGCACCGGCGCCACGTGCTGGCCGCGGCGCTCATCCTGCTCGTGACCAGTCTCCTTATGGTGCCTTGGCTGGGCACCGAATTCATTCCCATCCTCGACGAAGGGGCCATCACGCCGCAAACCGTCCGGCTGCCGAGCATTTCTCTGTCTGAATCCATCGAGCTGGAAAAGCAGGTCCATCGGGCCATCCGCGAGTTCCCCGAGGTGCGGTCCGTGGTCGGGAAGATCGGACGGTCCGAGATCGCGAACGATCCACAGGAGCCCAACGAGAGCGATCCGGTCGTCCTGTTGCACCCGCGCGAGACCTGGACGACCGCGTCGGGCAAAAAGGAACTGGTCGACAAGATCCGGCACAGACTGGCCAAGATTCCCGGCGTCTCGATCCTGATGAGCCAGCCGATCCAGCAGCGGGTGGACGAGTTGATCTCCGGGGTCCGAACCGAGGTTTCGATCAAGCTGTTCGGGGACGACTTGGACATCTTAAGGGCGAAGGCCGAGCAGATCGCCTCGGTCATGCGGAGCATCCGGGGCGTCGAGGACCTCAAGGTGGAGCAAATTTCGGGACAACCCTACCTCACCGTGGACATCGATCGGGGCCGGATCGCCAGGCACGGGATCAACGTCGCGGACGTGCAGGAGATCATCGAGACGGCCATCGCCGGAAAGGCCGCCACGCAGGTCTACGAGCAGGAACGGCGCTTTGCCCTGGTCGTCCGCTTCCCGGAAGACCAGCGAAGCAGCGTGGAGGCGATCAGCAACATTCTCGTGAAGACCGCCTCCGGAGCTCTGATCCCGCTCAGCGATCTGGCCTCCATCCAGATTCGCGAGGGGCCCGTGCACATCAGTCGGGAGCAAGTCCGCCGTCGCGTTTACATCGGCTTCAACGTGGAAGGCCGGGACATCGCGAGCGTGGTCGCCGAGGGTCAGAAGAAGCTCGCGTCCCAGATGACCCTGCCCCCCGGCTACACGGTCGCTTGGAGCGGGGCGTTCGAGAACATGCAACGGGCCATGGCCCGCCTGCGAATCATCGTGCCCGTCACGATCGGCCTGATCTTTCTCCTGCTTTTTTCCTCTTTCAACTCAGCCCGCTACGCCGCGCTGATCATCCTGAATTTGCCGTTTTCCCTGATCGGCGGCATCGTGGCCCTCTGGACGACCGGCCACTACCTCAGCGTCCCGGCCGCCGTCGGGTTCATCGCCCTTTTCGGCGTCGCCGTGCTGAACGGGATCGTCCTGGTCTCCTGCATCAACAAACTGCGGGAGGACGGGGTGGCCGACGAGGAAGCCGTCGTGACCGGCTGTACGCTGCGTCTGCGGCCGGTCCTGATGACGGCGCTGGTGACGCTGCTCGGTCTCCTGCCCATGGCCTTCGCCCAGGGGATCGGGGCCGAGGTCCAGCGTCCGCTGGCGATCGTCGTGATCGGAGGGCTCGTCAGCTCGACGCTCCTGACCCTGGTCGTGCTGCCGGCTCTCTACCGCTGGTTCCAGGAACCGTCCAGGGCGTGAGGGGACCGGAGGCAACGGAGACGCGATGGCAGATGAGTCAGCGGACCGCCGGTCGGTCAAACTATGGGGAGCTGACCGTAGGGACCAGGCGTCCCCAACGAATCCGCTGCCACACCCTTTCATGGGCCCAATAAAGAAATATTTTGGTAACAGCTTCGGTAGATCCCACGAAGGCCGCAACCTTGATGCTCCCCGAAAAGATGAAGGTCAACAGCATCGTATCGAGGGTCCCAACCACACGCCAACTGATCCCCTTGAGAACACTCCGAATGTGGGTTTCCATTCCCGCTCCTTGTCGCCCGGTCGCAATTTCATTCATGGCATTCGATCATTCCCGACCATGCTCAACGTTTCCGACGTTCCTGACGAAGTTACTGAGCGTGTAGTTGTCCAGGATGTCGGCGATCGCGTTCCTCACCCCGAGCATCACCTGCTGTATGGGGCAACTGGCCTTGTCCGCATAGGGGCAATCGCTGCACTTCTGATAGGCGGTCTTGCTGACGCAGCGGATGGGCGCCAGGGGGCCGTCCAGGAGCCGGATCACCTGGCCCAATGTGATCTCGTCGGGAGATTTGATGAGGCTGTAGCCCCCGCTCACGCCGCGCTTGCTGGCCAACAGCCCGGCGTTCTTGAGCGTCAGCAGGATCTGCTCGAGAAACTCGATGGGAATGTTCTGCCGCTCGGCGATCTCGTAGCGTTGCAGCAGCCTCCGGCCATGCTGGGCCGTCAGCTCCAGAAGGGCCCTGAGCGCGTACTCGCTTTTCTTTGAGAACTTCACGGCAGCGGCGAATCTAAACTGACTTTCTAAATTTTTCCGACAATAGAGCAACCGCCTGTGATTCGTCAAGCCTAAATGACGAACCCACCGCGGCAGCTCAGGAACGATTTGCTTGTCAGACCGCTTCCAAGGACAGCAATATTTCAGATCATTTCAGTCCTCTACCTGCTTGACACCATGCCGCGTTCCTTGTTAGCTTTGCGAGGTCTGTCACCCGTTGGGAACCGGTTCGCCAGAGCGTCAATCTTCTGCATCAACCAAGCCCTGGACCAGTCGCGCCGTAACGGTTAAGGAAGACCTGTGACCCTCCAGGAGCTGATCCTCTCCCTTCACCGCTTTTGGGCCGACCGCGGCTGCGTAATCCATCAACCTTACGATCTGGAAATGGGAGCCGGGACCTTTCACCCGGCCACCTTCCTGAGGGCCCTGGGACCGGAGCCCTGGCGCGCCGCCTATCCTCAGCCCTGCCGCCGCCCGACCGACGGCCGCTACGGGGAAAATCCCAATCGCCTGCAGCATTACTACCAGTACCAGGTCGTGCTGAAACCGTCGCCCGACGACGTCCAGGCTCTGTACCTGGAGAGTCTGGCGAGCCTGGGAATCAACCCGCGGCAGCACGACATCCGGTTCGTTCAGGACGACTGGGAATCCCCCACGTTGGGCGCCTGGGGCCTCGGGTGGGAAGTCCGCCTGGACGGGATGGAGATCACCCAGTTCACCTATTTCCAGGAGATCGGGGGAATCGAGCTGAACCCGATCACGGTCGAGCTCACGTACGGCACCGAGCGGATCGCCATGTACCTTCAGCAGGTGGACAGCGTGTTCGATCTGGCCTGGAACGACGGGGTCACCTACGGTGAAATTCACCACGAGACGGAAGTCCAATTCTCGAAATATAATTTCGAGTCGGCGGACGTGCCCTTGCTCGCCGAGGCCTTCAAGGCCTACGAGGCGGAATGCACCAGGCTGATCGGGCAGGATCTGGTCCTGCCGGCCTATGACTGCTGCATCAAGACCTCCCACGTCTTCAACCTGCTGGATGCGCGCGGAGCCATCAGCGTCGCCGAGCGAACGGGCTACATCGCCCGCGTCCGGGCCCTGGCCCGGCGGTGCGCGGAACGGTACGTCGCGCAGCGCGAAGCGCTGGGCTATCCGCTGCTGAGGCATGCCGCTCGTGCCAAGGGCGGCAAGGCTGAGGTTTCGCCCCGGTAGCAGTCAGTCTCCATGGCCAAGCCGACGACAGGCAAGAACGCCGCTTCCCGACGCCAGACTCCGGCCTCACCTAGCGCGGAGCTCCTGCTGGAGATTGGAACAGAGGAGCTCCCGCACCAGTTCATTGCCCCCGCGCTACGCTCTCTCCGAGAGTCGGCCGAACGGCTGTTCAAGGAACACCGGCTCACCCACGGCACCATCGGAACGTTCGGAACGCCGAGGCGGCTCGTCCTGGCGGTTCAGGCCCTGGCCGGCCGGCAGACGGCGACGATGCGCGAAGCCATGGGCCCTTCGAAAGCCGTCGCCTTCGACGCAGCCGGACAGCCGACGAAGGCCGCCCTCGGGTTCGCCGGTTCGCAGGGAATCGCCGTCGCCGACCTGGGGATCCGCCGGACCCCCAAGGGCGAATACGTCTTTGCCGTCAAGCGCGACCAAGGACGTACGGCCCCGGCAATCCTCGCGGAGCTCCTGCCCGGCCTGATCGCCGGCCTCTCCTTTCCCAAGTCCATGAAGTGGAACGAGACCGGCCTGCGCTTCGCGCGGCCCATCCGCTGGCTGCTCGCCCTCTACGGCGGCAAGCCCGTTCCGTTTCAGGTCGGCGGCATCTCCTCCGGCGCCAAAACCTGGGGCCATCGGTTCCTCGGCCCATCGGGGAAGGGAAGCCGGCTGGGCCTGCCGGTGAAGGATCTCAAGTCCTACCAGCACGTGCTGAAGAAGCACTTCGTCATCCCGGATCAGGACGAACGGCGCAGGCTGATTGACAAGCAACTGGATGACCTGGCCAGGTCGGCTCGCGGGCATCTGCACCGGGACGAAGAGCTGCTGGAGCAGGCCGTCTACGCGGTGGAGCACCCGCACGCCGTCCTCGGAGAGTTCAATCCGCAGTACCTGTCCCTCCCCAAAGAGACCATCATGACCGCGATGAAGGAGCACCAGGGCTTCTTCGCCCTCATGGACCGGAAGGGGAACGTGCTCCCGCGCTTCGTCTCGGTCACGAACATGAAGCTGCCCAACATGGGGCTGATCAGGGCGGGGAACGAGCGGGTGCTGGCCGCCCGGCTGGCCGACGCCAAGTTCTACTTCGACGAGGATCGGAAGACCAGGCTGGCCGATCGGATGGAGAAGCTCAAAGGGGTCATCTTTCACCAAAAGATCGGCACGCAGTACGAGCGGACCCTTCGTCTGAAAGAGCTGGCTGGGGAATTGGCCAACAGACTCCAACAGGCGGGTCTGCCAGTTGAACCAACCGTTAACACGACCTGCCGCCGCGCCGCGGAATTGTGCAAGGCTGACCTTACCACGGGCCTTGTCGGCGAGTTCCCAACTCTTCAGGGCGTCATGGGAGGGGAATATGCCAGGCACGACGGGGAGCCGGAAGAAGTCTGCCGCGCGATCGCCGAACAGTACCTTCCCCGGTTCGCGGAGGACGAGCTGCCCAAGACGCAGGCCGGCCTGATCCTGTCTCTTGCGGACCGGCTCGATTCGATCTTCTCGTTCTTCCGCGTCGGTCTCATCCCCAGCGGCTCCGAGGATCCGTTCGGGCTCAGGCGGCATGCCCTGGCCATTGTCAGAATCATTCTGGAGGGCAACCTGCCGTTAGACCTCGGGAAGTTAGCGGTCACAGTCTACGATATCTTGCTCGACGCAGGGATTAAGTCCGCCACTGCCGCGGCCAAAGCTGACACGCCTCATCCAGAAGTTGAGTTCATCCTGGACCGGTTGCGATACTATGGACGGACAGTAGATGGATTGCGGGACGACGTCATGGACGCCGTGCTTGAGGCTGAGAGGAAGAGGACGCCGACTCTGGAGGACCGGTTCAAGAACTTGCCCGACCTGTACGCCAGGATGAAAGCCATCCAGGCCATTACGACCAGGCCCGAGTTCGATCCGCTGATGATCGGCTTCAAGCGGGCGCACCGCATCGTGGAGAAGGAGCGATGGGTGCAGGAGGAGGTGGACCCGGTCCTCTTCCAGCATCCCTCCGAGACCGAGCTGCACAAGGCCCTCGACGAGGTGAGGCTCCAGGTTCCCTATGCCATCGCGCAGGGGGACTATGCGACGGCCCTCGACGGGCTCGTCCGGCTCAAGCCGGCCATTGATGCGTTCTTCGTCGGCGTGCTGGTCAACACCGAGGAAAAACGCTTGCGGGAGAATCGTCTGTCGCTCCTGTGCGCGGTGGACCGGCTGTTCCTGCAGTTCGCGGACTTTTCGCAGATCGTGGTGCAGGGGGCCTGATGGGGTAGCCAGCCCATGACCGACCCGGGCGAAGACCGCGCCGTCTCCGCGGACCCTGGCGCGGAGGAGAAGACTCGACGGCTGCGACGCTACGCCTACGGCGTCACGGCCGCGATGATCGTCCTGTGCAATGCGATCTTTCTGCTGGGGGTGTGGGGAAGCGGCGTCAACCTGGAAACCCTGGTCCGCATGCCGGACGTCTTCGATCCGGCCAAGGACGTGTGTCTGCGGCTGAGCTGGCACCGGGTGCCCGGGGTCGAGGGTCCGGTGCGGCTCTGCAACGAGTGGATCAACCTGTCGGATCCCTCGGGGCAGACGCACCAGTTCCAGAAGGACACCAAGATCGTGCAGGGCGCTGACGGCCGGCTGTATTTCGAGCACGGCACCAGAGTAGACTACCGGCTGTTTCTGCTCGGCGCCTTCATCGCGGCCGTGATCGCGATGGGCCTTCTGCTCAAGCGCTACCTGATCACCCGGTACCGGCTGCGGCTGGAGACCCAGGGCGGCGGAGGCTAAAGTTCCGGACGACTTCATCACGAGCAAAGGTAGGATCAGGCATGAAGAAATACGTCTATTACTTCGGTGACGGCAAGGCCGAAGGAGCCGGCGACAACAAGGAGCTGCTCGGCGGCAAAGGGGCCGGACTGGCCGAGATGACCAACCTGCGGATCTCCGTCCCCCCCGGCTTCACGATCACGACCGAGGCCTGCATCGAGTATTACAAGCGCAGGAAGACCTACCCGCCGGGGATGTGGGATCAGGCGATGCAGGCCCTGAAGAAGGTCGAGCGGTCCATGAACGCCCGCTTCGGGGATCCGGCCAGTCCGCTCCTCGTGTCGGTCCGCTCCGGAGCCCGGGCCTCCATGCCCGGGATGATGGACACGGTCCTGAACGTCGGGCTCAACGAACGGACCGTCGAAGGGCTGACGGCCAAGACGAGGAACGAGCGGTTCGCCCAGGACAGCTACCGGCGCTTCATCACGATGTTCGGCAGCGTGGTCATGGGCGTGGACCGGGAGCGGTTCGAAGAGATCCTTTCGCACGTGAAGGCCGAGCGGCGGGTCAAGCACGACACGGAACTGGACGCCAAGGCGCTCAAGGAACTGGTCCACCTGTTCAAGGGCGCCGTGCGCGAGGCGACCGGCCGCGAGTTTCCGGAGGACCCGATCGAGCAGCTCCGGATGGGCATCAACGCGGTCTTCACCTCCTGGTTCGGCGCCCGGGCCGTGACCTACCGGCGGCTCTACAACATCCCGGACAGTTGGGGCACGGCCGTGAACGTGGTCGCCATGGTCTTCGGCAACATGGGGGACACGAGCGGCACCGGCGTGGCGTTCACGCGCGACCCGGCCTCCGGCGAGCCCACCTTCTTCGGCGAGTGCCTGCTGAACGCCCAGGGGGAGGACGTCGTCGCCGGCATTCGGACGCCGCTGCCGGTGAAGGCCCTGGCCCAGACCCTGCCGCGGGCCTACAAGGACCTCGTGGCCACGCAGAAGACGCTCGAGCGCCACTACCGCGACATGTTGGACCTGGAGTTCACGATCCAGGAAGGCAAGCTCTACATGCTCCAGACGCGGGTCGGGAAGCGGACCGGCATCGCCGCGGTGCGCATCGCCGTGGACATGGTGAAGGAGGGATTGATCAGCAAACGGGAAGCGGTCCTGCGCGTCGCCCCGGAGCAGCTCTCCCAGTACCTCTACCCGATCTTCGACTCGGCGGAGGAGGGGAAGCATCCGCCGATCGGCAAGGGCCTGCCCGCGGGACCGGGGGCCGCCGCCGGCAAGATCGCGCTCACGCCGGACCGGGCGGTGGAGATGCAGGCACGGGGAGAACGGGTCATCCTGGTCCGGCAGGAGACCAGCCCGGACGACATCCACGGCATGAACGCGGCGCTGGGTTTCCTGACCGCCAGGGGCGGGATGACTTCGCACGCCGCCGTGGTGGCCAGGCAGATGGGCAAGGTCTGCGTGGCCGGCTGTGAGGCGGTGGAGGTGGGAAGCGGCAACACGGTCCGGATCGGCTCGCAGCAATTCCGGGAAGGCGACTACCTCTCGATCAACGGTTTCACCGGCCAGGTCTACGCGGGAGACATTCCCGTGGTCCCCTCAGAAGTCATTCAGGTCATTCAGGGCAAGCTGGACCCGAAGCAGTCGGAGAAGTACCGGCGCTTCGCGACGTTCCTCAGGTGGGCCGACGAGTTCCGCGCCTTGAAGGTCCGGGCCAACGCGGACATCCCGGACCAGGCCATGGTCGCGCGCGGTTTCGGGGCGGAAGGCATCGGGCTCTGCCGGACCGAGCACATGTTTTTCGCGGACGATCGGATCCCCATCATGCAGAAGATGATCCTCGCCCGCACCAGCCAGGAGCGCGAGCGGTACCTGGACCAGTTGCTCCCGCTGCAGAAGCAGGACTTCATCGGCCTCTACCGGGAGATGCAGGGCTTTCCGGTGACCATCCGCCTCCTGGACCCGCCGCTCCACGAGTTCCTGCCCCATCGGGAGGACCTGATGGTGGAAATCGCCCGGCTGGAGCTGACCGGCGGAGACCGGGCCCTCGTCGAGGAGAAGCGCCAGCTCCTGGCGAGGGTGGAGGAGTTGCACGAGTTCAACCCGATGCTGGGGCTGCGGGGATGCCGCCTCGGGATCACCATGCCGGAGATCACCCGGATGCAGACCCGCGCGATCATCGAAGCCGCCTGCGAGGTGGCGCGCGAGGGGAAGAAGATCGTCCCCGAGATCATGATCCCGCTCGTCGGCATGGTCTCGGAGATGAAGGCCCAGAAGGAGCTGATCCGCGAGGTGGCGGACGAGACGCTCAAGCGCTGCGGGATGAAGCTGACCTACCTGGTGGGCACGATGATCGAGCTGCCGCGGGCCGCCGTGACCGCCGGGCGGATCGCGGAAGAGGCCGAGTTCTTCTCGTTCGGCACCAACGACCTGACCCAGACCACCTTCGGGTTCTCGCGCGACGACGCCGCCAAGTTCGTCGGGTTCTACATGCGGCGGCAGGACAGTTGTCCCCACTGTCTGTCCACCGACGTGGACTGGAAGGAGATGAAGTGCCGCAGCTGCGGCGCCGCCATCGCCAAGAAGGCCGAGAACATCCTGGACGCCGACCCCTTCGCCGTCCTGGACCGGGAAGGGGTCGGGGCCATGATGCGCATGGCCATCACCGAGGGCCGCCAGACGCGCCCGGACATCAAGCTGGGCATCTGCGGAGAGCACGGCGGAGAGCCGAGCTCCGTCGCCTTCTGCCACGAGCTGGGCCTGAACTACGTCAGCTGCTCCCCGTACCGGGTCGCGATCGCGCGGCTCGCGGCGGCTCAAGCGGCGCTGCAAGCCGACCCCGGCAGCGCCCTGAAGAGAGCCGGCCGCGGGGCACGGACCCGGCGTGGCAAGGCTGCACCGGCCCGGCGGCCAAGTCGGCGCGCCAGGTGAGCCGGTCCGACCTCGACCGCCGGCACATGGCGTTGGCGCTCCGCCTCGCCGCCAAGGGACGCGGCGCCACGAGCCCGAACCCGATGGTCGGAGCGGTGATCGTCGCGAACGGCCGCATCGTCGGCCGGGGCTACCACCGGCGGGCCGGCGAGCCCCATGCCGAGCGACTGGCTCTGCGAGCGGCCGGGCGCCGCGCCAGGGGCGCCACCCTCTACGTCACCCTCGAGCCTTGCAGCCACACCAAGAAGCGTACGCCTCCCTGCGTCCCGGCCGTGCTCGCAAGCGGCCTCCGCCGCATCGTCGTCGGGATGAAGGACCCCAATCCCCTGGTTGCGGGACGAGGCATCCGGGCCCTTCGCCGGGCCGGCATCAGAGTCGAGGTCGGCTGCCTGGGCAAAGAAGCGGAACGGCTGAACCAATTCTACTGTCATTGGCGGAGAACCGGCCGGCCTTTCGTCATCCTGAAAGCGGCCATGACCCTGGACGGAAAGATCGCGACAGCCGGCGGGGAGTCCCGGTGGATCACCGGCCCGGCGGCCAGGCGCGAGGTCCATCGGCTGCGCAGCCAGGTGGACGCGATCCTCGTGGGGATCGGGACCGTCCTCCGCGACGATCCGCGGCTGACCGCGAGGCCGCCGCATCGGGCCGGACACGCCCCCCGGCAACCCCTCCGCGTCATCCTCGACAGCACGCTCCGTATCCCCCCGTCGGCCCGCGTGCTCACGCGGCCGCCCGGCAGCCCAACCGTCAACACGTTGATCGTCACGACCGTCAGGGCCCCCAGACAACGGATCCGACGCCTGCGCGAGCGGGGAGTGGGGGTGCTCGTCCTGCCGGCCAGCCGCGGGCAGGTTTCGCTCCGTGCCTGTCTGGCGCACCTGGGCAAGCGCGGCATCAGCTCGGCCCTCATCGAAGGGGGAAGCCGCATCCACGCGTCGGCGCTCCGTGAGAATCTGGTGGATCACGTGAAGCTCTTCGTCGCTCCGCGTCTTCTGGGCGGTCAGGACGCCAAGGCCGTCATCGGCGGGGCGTCACCCAAACGGCTCGCGGAGGCCGTTCCCCTGCACGGGGTCTCGGTCACGAATCTGGACGGAGACTTCCTCATCGAAGGAACGCCTGCACGCTAGGCTCGTCCTGTCCCAGCCTCGATACCTCCGCACAAAACTGAACAGCCATCCGAACCGGTCGGTTCCCCCTTCTTCCAGGAAAACAAGACGTTAGCAAGCCCGGCGGATGGCACAGCTCTTGCTGGACCGGCTGGGCATGAACCATCGCACATCAGCCGCTTCGACCTGGACCGTTCCGCCGATTCTCACCCAATCCGAGGAGGCGGCCGCATCCACGCTCGCGAGTTTTGGGTCGCTCCTGAGCCTTCGCGACGCGGAGACCTTCGCCCATTCCCAGCGGGTCATCCGTTACGCGCTGAAGCTGGGCCGGCGGTTGGGACTGGCGTGGGAAGGCTTGTCCACCTTGGGACGGGGAGTGTTCCTGCACGACCTGGGAAAGATTCACGTCCCCAAGACCATCCTGAACAAACCCGGCCCCCTCTCCGAAGCCGAATGGGTCGTCATGAAACGGCACCCCGCGACCGGATACGGCATGCTCCGCACGGCCCCCCACCTCGAGGACGAAGCCCGCATCGTCCTGTGCCACCACGAGTGGTATGACGGGACCGGATATCCGCAAGGGCTCAAGGGGGAACAAATCCCGCTTGGAGCGAGGATCTGCGCCGTGGTGGACATGCTGGACGCCCTCACCTCGGCGCGTCCCTACCGGCGCTCCGTGAGCTTCGCCGAAGCTTGCGAGCAGATTCGATCCGAACGCGAGACCCACTTCGACCCGTTCGTCGTCGAAGCCTTCCTGTCAATCAGCGGGGCGGAGTGGCAGGCGCTGAAGGAGGAGGACCACGGCCTCCGGTCGTTCGTCTCGCCCTTCGCGGCTCGCCCGCTCGCGCCGTGGAAGGGCGTCCACGCCACGTTCGCCGTCGTTCGGGAGAGGTGAGGCGCTGATGGACGGTCCCGTTCGCTGTCCCTCCTGTGGGAGCCCGTTCGTGTTCCGGGTCAAACGGAAGCTGGTGGACCGTCTGGCCAGTCTCCTCGGGCTCTATCCCTTCGTTTGCGAATCCTGTCACAACCGTTTCCGGGCCGTCGCCTCAAACCAGCCCAAGATCGGCCGCATCGGCCGGTGGTTTTGACAAGCTCAAACTAAAGATGCTACCGTCTTTCCGTGCGCCGGCTGCCTGGGCTCGACGATTCCCTTCTTCCGACTTCCGCTTTTCCGACGATCTTCCGGAACCGGTTCGGCAACGCCGTCGTCTTACTCCCTCTCCTGATTCTGCTCTCCCTCTGTGACGCGCCGCCCGCCGGTTCGGACGAATCTCAGAGATGGACACTCGATCCGGTGGTCCAGACATTTCTCCGGACCGAGGACGCCGACCAAGCCGACCGGACGCTGGCCGCCATCCTGCACCGTCCCGACGCGACCCTGGGCGCGGTGGACGCAGCCATCGCCGCCGGGCCGCGGTACCGGGACGAAGCGACGGGCTTGCAGCCGGGGGTGCCGGTCCGCGTCAAGGGCCGGACCTTCCACTACGGACTCTATGTTCCCGCCTCCTACCGTCCGACTCAGGACCATGCGCTCGTCGTCTGCCTGCACGGCGCCGGATTCACGGGAGACGCCTACCTGGAGCGGTGGCGGCCCCGCCTGGGCGAAGGCTACATCCTGGCCTGTCCGACCTTCATCGCAGGCACCTGGTGGACCCGCCAAGCCGAGGAGTTGGTCCTGGCCACGATCCGGGCGGTCCAGACCCGGTACCGGATCGACCCGGATCGCATCTTCCTTACCGGCATGTCCAACGGCGGCATCGGCACGTACCTGATCGGGATGCACCACGCGCCCCTGTTCGCCGGCCTGGCGCCGATGGCCAGCGGCCTGGACGACGTCCTGTGGCCGTTTCTCGAGAACCTTCGGCAGACGCCGGTCTATCTGATCCATGGAGCCAGGGATCAGGTCATGCCGGTGGAGCTGAGCCGGGCGATCGCGGAGGAACTGTCGCGTCTCGGCTATGAGTTCCAGTATCGGGAGCACGATCGAACCCATCCGATGGCGGGCGGGCATTTCTTTCCCCGGGAGGAGCTGCCGGCCCTGGTCTCCTGGTTCGGAGCGCGCCGCCGGAACCCGCTGCCTCGTCACGTGACGGTCGTGCGCGACGCCACCCACTTGGCCCCGTTCGGATGGGTCCGGATCGACGCCACGGACCCGATCGCCGCCTTCCGAGACGATCTGATTGAAAGCCGGGACGACGCGGTCAGGAACCGTCTGTACGCGAAACTAGACGTCCGGATCGCCGAACCCAATCGGATCGAAGTCCACACGCGGCGGGTGAGACGATACAGCCTGTTCCTGAACTCCACTCTGGTCGACTTCTCCAAACCGGTCACGGTCGTGACGGACGGACGGACCAGCTTCGAGGGCACGGTCACTCCCAACGTGGAGACGCTGTTGCGCGACGCGCGACGCCGGCAGGACCGTCGCATGCGGTTCTCGGCCGTCGTGACCATTGCCTCGGAATCCCGGCCGTGACCCCGTTCCTCCTCCTCTGCGGCATCGGCGTTTCCTGTTTCATCAGCTACAACCTGGTCCGGATGCCCGCGTTGGCCCTCTTTGCCCAGTCTCTGGGGGCGGGGCCTGAGCGCATCGGCCTCGTGGTCTCGGTCTCCACCCTGGCCGGCGTGCTGATGAAGCTGCCGGCCGGGGCCCTCTCGGACATCTACGGCCGGCGGGTTCTGATGCGGGTCGGCATCCTCGCGTTCGGACTGCCGCCCTTCTTCTATCCGTTCGTCTCCGACCTGGAGCAACTGATCGGCCTGCGCTTCGCGCACGGGCTGGCCACCGCGATCTTCGCCCCCAGCGCGCTGGCGACGGTGGCCGACCTGTACCGGGAGCGGCGCGGCGCCGCGCTGGGCTGGTACACCGCGTCCACCCAGGCCGGCGCTCTCCTGGGCCCGGTGCTGGGCGGGTGGCTGGTCTACGCCGCCGGATTTCCCGCGACCTTCGTGACCGCGGGGGTCTTCGGCTGCCTGGGCCTGTTCCTCTTCCTCAGCCTGCGGCTGGCGCCGCCTCCGCCGCGCGCGGTCGAAAAGGGGATCGGGGCGGTCCTGGGGGAAGTATGGAAGGGCTCGCGCACGGTCTGGCGCAATACCAGGGTGCTGGTCACCAGCGGCACCGACGCGGCCAAGATGGTCGCCAACGGCGCGCTCATGGCGTTCCTGCCGATCTACGGGGTTGCGGTCGGCTTGAACCCCGGCGAGGTGGGCCTGCTGTTCGGTATCCAGGGCGTCACCTCGTTCCTCTCCAAGCCGGTGATGGGACGGGCGTCCGACCTGGTCGGGCGCCGTCCGCTCATCCTGATCGGGCTGGTCATCTGCGCCGGCACGTTTCTGCTGATCCCGCAGGTCTCCGCCCTCCCGCTCCTGCTCCTCCTCGCCGCCGGCTTCGGGTTCGGCGAGGCAGTCGTGACTTCGTCCACCACGGCCCTGGTGGCGGACCTGTCCGAGCTCAAGACGATGGGCGCGGGCATCGGCATGCAGGGCACGATCAACGACATCGGGCACGCGGCCGGCC
The DNA here is from genome assembly GCA_040757595.1 of Nitrospirota bacterium. Taxonomy (NCBI): domain Bacteria; kingdom Pseudomonadati; phylum Nitrospirota; species Nitrospirota bacterium. The sequence continues at coordinate 94,778 of JBFLWP010000007.1, forward strand.
CTCTGCTGGCCGGGGTCTTGATCGCACATCTGAGCTATCGGGGCGCCTTCGCCGCCATCTCCGGGCTGCAGGTGGCGGCCGCGCTGGTCTTCTGGCGCGTCGTGCGGCAATAGGGGCCAGCCGGTGCACACAACCGGCGACGGTGTGATAAGATCGGTCTCCGTCGGAGTTCTGCCGTGAGACCGGACATCGGGACAGGCGACATCGTGGTGGGCGTCCTGGCGACGCTGGGTGTCGTCGTCCTGATCGTGGTGTTCGTCTTGGTCGTCAAGCACGTGCTGCTCAAGAAGGAAGAATAGCAGGATGTTCACCGGCATCGTGGAGGAAATGGGCGTCGTCAAGTCGCTGGAGGGAAGCCTGGCGGGCAGCCGCCTGTCCATCCTCGCTTCGACGGTCATGAGCGACCTGGCGATCGGCGCCAGCGTCAGCGTGAACGGGGCCTGTCTGACCGTCGTCTCGGTCGGGGAGCGGGAGTTCGCCGTCGAGGTTTCGCCCGAGACGCTCTCCGTGACCAACCTGGGCAGGCTGGCGGCCGGGATGCCGGTGAACCTGGAACGGGCAATGAGGATCAACGAGCGGATCGGCGGGCACCTGGTGGCCGGGCACGTGGACGCGGTCGGCTCGATCCGCGACCGGCGTCAGGAGGGGAACTCGCTCGTGCTGACGATCGAAGCCCCGACCGAGATTCTCCGCTACTGCGTGCCGAAGGGCTCCGTCACGATCGACGGGATCAGCATGACCGTGAACGAAGTCACCGACCGGACGTTCAGCGTCGCGGTGATCCCCCACACGGCGAAAGCGACCACGCTGGGCCTCAAACACCCGGGAGACTCGGTCAACCTGGAGTCGGACCTGATCGGCAAGTACGTCGAGCGGCTCCTGCAGGAGCGGAGCCACCTGCCTCCCAAACCGCCCCCCGCGATCGACCGGGACTACCTCCTCAAGCGCGGGCTGATCTGAGAAGGCGAGGGGCACGAGGCCAGAGGCGAGCGGGGCGGAATCCGAGACGCTTTCTCTCGCCCTTTGCCTCTCGCCTCTCGCCACCCATCATTTCACCAAAAACGGCTTCGAATCCTCGCCCGAGGCGGTCGTGACCGTGAGGAGCAACATGCCTTTCTTGCCGGCGGGCACCGTCGCCGTCACGGTCGAATCGTTCGCATGGGTGAACTTCGCCGCCTGGCCCGGCCCGAACGACACGCCCGTGAGGCATCCGACCGCGCCGAAATTCTGGCCGGTGATCGTGACCGCCGTGCCCGGCTTGCCCTCGTCGGGCTTGACCTGCTGGATCTTCGGCGCCTCGCCGAAGCAGGTTTTGGATTTGGCCGCGGCCGCCGCCGCCGAGGCTTTGGTGCTCTCCACCTTTGCCGTGCCGCTCCTGTCCGCTTTTGCCGCCTTCCGCTGCTTGGCCGGTTTCTCTTTCTCGGCGGCCGTCACGACTCCGGGCTGACCAACGAGCACCATCGTCATGATCGCAGACGCCGCGGCCACCGTCCACAGAACTCGTGCCTGCACGCGCATCGCCGGCCTCCTTCTCTCGGTTGGCCTCGGGCTCATCGCCCTCGGGTTGGTTGTGACACCGTCACTCTTCGATCGTTGAGATGTCGCCTGGATCCTGTCCCAACTCCTTGGCCTTCAAGACCCGGCGCATGATCTTGCCGGAGCGGGTCTTGGGGAGCGACGAAACGACCTCGATCTCCTGCGGTACCGCGATTTTGCCCAGTTCCTTGCGCACGTGGTCCTTGAGAGCCTGGATCAGGTCGTGGCTCTCCTGGTGCCCCTGCTTGAGAATCACGAAGGCTTTGATGGCCTCACCAGCCGTCTTGTGGGGCTTGCCGATCACCGCCGCCTCGGCGACCGCGAAGTGACTGACCAGCGCGCTCTCCACCTCGGCGGTGCCGATGCGGTTGCCGGCCACTTTGATCACGTCGTCGGCGCGGCCCATGAACCAGAAGTACCCGTGCTCGTCCTTGCGGCAGACGTCGCCGGCCGTGTAGCAGTTGGGGATCGTGTTCCAGTACACCTTGTAGCGGTCCGGGTCCTTGTAGATCGTGCGCATCATGGACGGCCAGGGCTTCTTGATCACCGCGAACCCGCCGGCGTTGGCCGGCAGCGGGTTCCCCTGACGGTCCACCACGTCCGCCTCGACGCCCAGGAAGGGGCGCGTGGCGGATCCGGGCTTGAGCGGCACGGTGGGAAGGGGCGTGACGAGGATCATGCCGGTCTCGGTCTGCCACCAGGTATCCATGATCGGCCTGGTCCCCCCGGTCACCCGGTGGAACCACTCCCAGGCCTCCGGGTTGATGGGCTCTCCCACGCTCCCGAGCACGCGCAGCGACGCGAGGTCGTATTTCTTGGGCCACTCCTCCCCGTACTTCATGAGCAACCGGATCGCCGTGGGGGTCGTGTAGAAGATCGAGACCCCGTACTGTTCGATCAGCGACCACCAGCGTCCTGGATTCGGATAGTCCGGCTTCCCCTCCGCGGTGAGGATCGTGGCTCCGTTCAGGAGCGGGCCGTAGACGATGTAGCTGTGCCCCGTGACCCAGCCCGGATCGGCCACGCAGAAGTAAACGTCCTCCTCCTTCAGATCGAAGACGTACTTGGTCGTGATGTACGTGCCGACCATGTAGCCGCCGTGCACGTGCACGACGCCTTTGGGCTTGCCGGTGGTCCCGGAGGTGTACAGGATGTACAGGGGAGTCTCGGAGTCCAGCGGCTCCGCATCGCAGACCGCCTTCTCGCCTTCGAGCCAGGCGTCCCAGTCGATCTCCTTGGGCGCCGAGAGCGGGATGCCCGGCTTCTGGCGCCGCACCACCACCACGGTCTCGACGCTGCCGCAGTTCGACACGGCCTGGTCCACGACGCTCTTGAGGTTGATGGTCTTCCCCCGGTCGTAGCCCACGTCCGCCGTGATGACGACCCGTGACTCGGCGTCCTGAATCCGGCTTTCCAGGGCCGGGGCGCTGAACCCCGAGTAGACGACGCTGTGGATCGCCCCGATCCTGGCGCAGGCCAGCATGGCGACGATCTGCTCGGGGATCTTGGGAAGATAGATCGTGACCCGGTCGCCCTTGCCGAGGCCGAGCGCCTTGAGGGCGTTGGCGCAGCGGTTCACCTGCCGGTACAGTTCGCCGTAGGTGAAGACCCGCTCTTCTCCCTGTTCGCCGACCCAAATGACTGCCACCTTGTTCTTGCGCCAGCCCTTCACGTGCCGGTCCAGGCAGTTGTAGGAGATGTTGCAGGTGGCGCCGACGAACCACTTGGCCCAGGGATAATTCCACTCGAGAACCCGCCGCCACGGCGTGAACCACTCGAGCTCCTTGGCGACCCCGTCCCAGAAGACCTCGGGATCGGCGATCGACCGGCGGTACTCGGACTCGTAATCCGTGACGTGGGCCGTCGCTTTCAGCGCCGCGGGCGGGTGGATGATCCGGTCCACCCGCAGCAGACTGTCAACCTGCTCGACCGCCTTGTTTTCCATGGACCCGTCCCCTCTGCCCCGGTTTCACAACGGCGGCGATCATTATGCGCAAGCTGCTCCCTATCTGCAAGTCTTCTGCGGCTTGACAGTCCGAAGATGCGGAGAGTAGCATCAATTTACGTAGCTCGCCGACGCGAAGCAGCCATGCACCGAGCGCACCGGGCACGCTGGGCCTCCACCTCGACATGAAGCCCCTGACACGACTGGCCATTGTGGTCTTGGCGACCCTGCTGCAGTCCCTCGCTGCCCCGGGATTCGCCCAACTCGGCAGGCCCGAGGGGCTCTACTACAAGTCCTGGGGCGTGGTCATCGGGATCGACAATTACTTGGTAGCCCCCAAGTTGACCTGGGCCGTCGCCGACGCCAAGGCCGTGGCCGGTGCCCTCCGGCAACTCGGCTTCGAGGAAGTCATCGAAGTCTACGACAAGGACGCCAAGTCCAGGAACGTCAAGGAACTGCTGAACAACTCCCTCATGCGCAAGGTCGGACGTCAAGATCGGGTCGTGATCTTCTTCGCCGGCCATGCAGACGTGACCCGGGACATGAACGGCAAGGAGCTGGGGTACCTGGTTCCCTGGGACGCGCAGCCCACGAACGCGTCCAAGGCCCTGACCCTGGACGACCTGAAGGAGTTTTCGCGCCGCGCGATGGCGAAACACATCCTCTTCCTGCTGGACGTCGGCATCGCCGGGTGGGAGGTCACCCCTCCGCAGCAGCTCTCTTTGGAGGGACGCATGTCCCCCGAGGACGAGACCGACAAGCGGGCCGTCCAGATCTTCACAGCCGCGGGCAAAGGGGAAACGCCGGTTCAGCAAGACGGGCTCAGCGTCTTCGTGAAGGCCTTCGTCACCGGACTGAAAGGGGCGGCGGACGGGGATAAGAACGGCTGGGTGATGGCCAGCGAACTGGGTGCCTACGTCAAGCGGCAGGTCGAGCAGGCGACCCAAGGCACGCAACATCCCCAATTCGCGCGGCTGGACGGCGACGGCGACGCGGTTCTGATCGAGGGGAAGAAAAGCGCGTATCGGGCCGGCCCCGAGCCCCAGACGCAGGAAGAGCGGGCCGCGGCGGCCAAACAGGAATACGAACAGGCCTTCTCGCTGCTCCAGCAGCAGAAGTCCGCGCAGGAGGCGCTGGAGCGACTGGACAAGGCCATCGGCTACGACCCGTCGTTCGGAGACGCCTACGTGCTCAAAAGCTACCTGCTCCTGGAGTTCCAGCCCAACCTGGATCAGGCGCTCGTGGCCGCCGAGCTGGGGATCAAATACGCGCCCAAGAATCCGGACTCCTTCTACACCCTCGGCCTGGTACTCCAGCGAAAAGGCCGGTTCGCCGATGCGGAGCAGGCGCTGCGGAAGGCCATCGCCGTCAACCCGACTTATACGGACGTGTTCCTCACGCTCGGAGACCTCTACGCCCAGGACCTCAAGGATCAGAAGAAAGCCGTGGAGAGCTACCAGCGGTACCTGGAGACCGGCGGCACGGAGAATCGCGTCCGCGAATATCTCAGCCGGGCCGGCGCCACCCAGCCGGCCGAGAAGCAGTAACTGGCGTCGCTCGTCTTTCGTGGCTCGCATCTCGCTGAAACATCATATTTCCGACGAACGACGCTCCACGGATGACGAACGACGCTTCTTAGTCCTGCGCCCCGCCCTTCAGGTACCCCAAGCCGATCTTCAACGCTCGCCGCGTCACTTCGGCCCAGCGGACCTCCGGATATTCGGCCAGCACCGCCGCTGCCTTCGGGTCCTGCACGTCCAGATCAACGACCTTGATGATCCCGTCTTGAATTTTGACTTCCGCCACCGTTCCCTCCTTTGCCCGTCGGGCCACGCTACCGAAAGCCGTCCGACGCCGTCAAGCCCGCCGGTTCGTTGACAGGTCCCAGGTCGCATGCTAGCATCACTTTTAAAGTTTTCGAGCGATTCCGCCGATACGTTCCATGCTGCGATGTTCACCGACCCCGCCCGGCCACGTCTCATCAGCTTATGAAGAAGGGAGGACGTCCATGACCCGGAAAATGGCCGCTCTGATTCGCTTCATGGAGTGCGGACTCTTCGTCTCGCTGCTCCTCACCCTCTCCGCCTGCGGAGGTCCCCCGACCTGGGTGAAGAAAGGCTCCGGCCCGATGAACTCCAACGACGAGCGGGTATTTTACGGAGTCGGCTCGGTCGAAGGCATCCAGCATGCGGATTCGCTCGCCTGGGAGGCAGCCGAGAATCGGGCCCGGGCAGAAATGGTCCGGAACCTCCAGGCCTACACCGCCTACCTGATGCGCGACTACGCCGCCGCCACGACCGCCGGCGACTTCTCGAAGACGGCCGAGGAGCAAAACATCGAGCGGGCAGTCAAAACCTTCGCCGCCGCGACGTTGACCGGCGTCAGGAAGGTGGACCAGTACAAGGACAAAGAGACCGGCACCTACTACGTGCTGGTCAAGATGGACCTGGAGCGCGCCAAGGAAATGCTCGGACAGTCCAAGGAGTTGAACAAGCAGGTCCGGGAATACGTCCGGCAAAACGCCGAGCGCCTGTTCGACAAGCTGGAAAAGGAAGAAGCCAAGCAGGCGCAGAAGTGATCCGCCTTCAGCGTCCAGCGTTCCGCCTCCACGGAAAGGCCGTCGCCGCCGCGACGTGCCTGGCCGTCCTCGCGCTCGCGGCCTTCGGCTGCGGGAGCGGGGTCAAGGTCACCCGCGTGGACGAGAACCTGGTCACCGACTTCAGCGGGCGCTGGAACGACACGGACTCCCGGCTGGTGGCGGAGGCGATGGTCAGGGACGCCCTTGCGAGCCCCTGGCTGGAGAACTACGAGCGCAGCAAGGGACAACAGCCGGTCGTGATCGTCGGCACGGTCCTGAACCGGAGTCACGAGCACATCAACGTGCAGACCTTCGTCACCGACCTTTCCCGCGAGCTGACCAATTCCCAGAAGGTGGTGTTCGTCGCCGGGAGGGGCGAACGGGAGGAGATCCGGGAGGAGCGGCGCGAGCAGGCCATCCACTCCCGCGAAGACACGCAGAAGGCGCCGGGCAAGGAGCTCGGGGCGGACTTCATGCTGAAGGGGGCCATCTCCAGCATCCCGGACGAGTCGGACGGGGTCAAAGCGGTGTTCTACCAGGTGGATCTGGAAATGGTCGACCTTGAAACCAACGTGAAGGCCTGGTTCGGCCAGAAGAAGATCAAGAAAGTCGTCGAGCGGAAACGTGTTGGATTCTGAGTCCCGCGCGCGTGAGCCGTGGACTCCCGTGCCAGTCCCTTCCGACCCCGGGCCGGCAGCTCCCCGCCAGATCCTCCCGGTCTCCATTTCCGCTTTCCTTCTGCTCGCCGCTCTCGGACTGGTCCTCGACGGCTGCAGCCAGCGGGTCAGCCGTTATGCGCTCGTGGACGACAGCCTGCGCGCCGGCGATCCCACGCGGGCGGATCAGGTCGTGGAGCGGGCGGAACCGGAGTACGGCGCCGCCGGCCGGGTCCTGTATCGGATGGACCGCGGCATGACCTTGCACCTGGCGCATCGCTACCGGGAGAGCAACGTGCTTCTGGAACAGGCGGAAGAGGAAATCGAACGGTTGTACACCAGGCGAGTGGGCACCGAGACGAGGGCCTTCCTGGTCAACGACGCGCTGCTGCCGTACGAAGGCGATCCGTACGAGCAGGTCATGGTCAACGTGCTCAAGGCGCTCAACTATGCGGCGCTCGGCCTGTGGGACGACGCCCTGGTGGAGGCCCGGCGGATCGACCACAGGCTGAACGTCCTGTCCGACCAAGCCGACGGGCGGAATTCCTATCGCGACGACCCGTTCGCCCGGTACCTCACCGGCGTCCTCTACGAGGTGACCGGCGACACCAACAACGCCTTCATCGCCTTCCGCAAGGCCTACGAGGGCTATCGCCAGTCCCTTTCCTGGACGCACGTGCAAGTGCCCCACGGATTGCGGGCCGATCTCCTGCGGACGACGGAAGCCCTCCAGCTCGCCCAGGAGCACGAGGAATACCGGCAAGCCTTCCCTGACGCGGCCTGGCAACCCTCCGCCGTCACGGGGCAACTCGCCCACATCGTGGTGATCAGCTATAATGGCCGCGCGCCGCGCAAGGAAGACTTGTTCCTGGATCTGCCCGTCAGCCTCGACGCGCTCAGGCTCGTGCTCTTGACGAAGTCGGTCGTCGGCCCCGGCAACCAAGACAGCCGCGCCGCGGAGAGTCTCCTGTACGGACTCAACGGACGGGTGGTGCGGGTCGCGGTCCCCACGCTCATGCCGCAGAAGACCCCCGTGGCCTACTCGCAAATCAGCCTCCTGGGCGCCAACGACACGGTGAGCGGGCGCACGGAGCTGGCGCAGAACATCGCCGCGCTGGCCGAACGGAGCCTCGGTGAGCGGTTCGGACGGATTGCGATGAAGGCCGTGGCCCGCGCGGCCGTGAAATACGCCCTGGCCGAAGGGGTCGGCCACGGGGCCAGGATGGCCGCGGGCCACAACGACGCCGGACCGTTGATCGGCCTGCTGGTCGGGAGCCTGGCCCACTTGCTAGCCATCTCGTCCGAAGAGGCGGACAAGCGGAGCTGGCGAACCCTCCCCGACGAAATCCAGATCGCGCGACTCTGGATCGCGCCGGGCACTTACGAGCTGCGCCTCCGCTCGGTCACGAAGACCGGCGAGGTGGGGCGCGAATCGGTCCAGTCCGTCACGCTGCAGGCCGGTGAAACCCGGTTCGTGACGCAACGGGTGCTGCCGTGAACAGGCGGCGGCTCGGAACCCTTGCCGCGTGCCTGGCCATCCTGGTCCTGGCCTGTCTCGGCTGCTCGGGAAGCGGATGGAGCCGGCCGCCGGTCTGGATCGAGGGCGCGAGCCCCTCGTTCCCTCCGGATCAGTATCTGGTCGGCGTCGGACAGGCAGACTCCCAGCCGGCCGCGGCCGAACGGGCGTACGCGGCGGTCGCCAGAATCTTCAAGGCGGAGGTCAGCGCCCAGTCCCGAGACTGGGAATCCTTCCTCCTGTTCGAGAACCGGGGAACCACGAGCAGCCAGCGCCGCCTGACCCTGGATCAGCTCACGCGCGTGTCGACCGACAAGGTGCTGGAGAACGTCAGGATTCTGGACGGGTGGTTCGATCCGAAGAGCGGCCTGCACTATGCGCTGGCCGGGATGAACCGCACCCAGGCCGGAGCGGGGCTCCTGGAGCGGGTCACGGAACTGGACGGAAAGATCGAGACCGAGTTGCAGGAGGCCCGGCAATCGCCGGACAGGCTGGCTCGGCTCCGGAATCTCCGGCGGGCGGTGAAGGACCTCGTCGTGCGCGAAGCCTACAATGCGGACCTGCGGGTGATCAGACCGAGCGGGCGAGGGGAGGCTTCCCCCCACCGGGTGGCCGAGCTGACCGCCGAGCTGGAGCAGTTCCTCTCGGCCAACGTCGCGATCAGCGTCGAGGTCAGCGGAGAGCAGGCGGAGCCGGTCCGCCGCGCCGTCGTGGAAGGGCTGATCCGCGAAGGCCTGCCCGTCGTCGCCGGACCGGTCGGCCAGGACGGAGGACGCGCCGACTCCAAGCCGGTCGAGTTCGTCGCCAGGGGAACGGTGCGCCTCTGGAACGTCATGGTCCCGGACCCTCGGTTCCGCTACGTCCGCTGGTGCAGCGATTTCGTCGTCGTGGAACCGGGCACGCAGCGGATCGTCGGCGCGGTGTCGCGGGCCGGCCGGGAGGGGCACCTCAGCGAAGGAGAAGCAAAGGCCAAGGCGGTCCGCGTCATGCAGCAGGAGCTGACCTCGGAGCTGGCCAGGACCCTCGCCAGCTACGTCTACGGCGACGCGGAATCGCTGCCCAATCCACCCCCGTCCGCCTGCCCGGGGGAGGGGAGCATCAGCGGCAATCGGGGAACGGGCGACAGATCATCATGAGAGGGAGGTCCATGCACAGGCACATCAGCTACGCGAGCAGCCGGCAGACGGCTGGTTCGCCGGCCGGCGCAACCGGGCGAACGTCCAGCCGTCAGGGCAAGCAACGGGCCGTCGAGCGGATCAAGGGGGAGACCCGCGCCGTTCACGCGGGGAGCCTGCTGGGCACGCTCCGCAAGCAGGGATACGAAGAGCTGCCGCTGGACGAGATCCAAGACCGGCTCTCGAAGCTCCGCACCGCCTTGGCGGAGTTCGTCTTATCCAGGAGGGGATGAGCATGCCGTTCTACTATTTCGACACGTCGGCACTGGTCAAGCGGTACAGCCGGGAGCGCGGGACCAGGACGGTCAACCGGCTGCTGGCCAAGCGCGGCATGACCGCGATCCTCGGCACCGTCTCGATCCCGGAATTCTATTCGGCTCTGGCGCTCAAGGCGCAGCAGGGGGAGCTCACCAGGGACGACTGGTACTCGGTCCTGTTCAAGTTCGAGGCCGAGTCGGACCGGGGGCTCTTCCACTACATCGCCCCCTCGGCGCGCACGTTCCTGACGACCAAGCAGATGATCCTGGACTATCCGTTCCTGCGAAGCACCCAGGCCGTTCAACTGGCGCTGGTGCAGGAATTGAAACCGCTCCGGCTGACCATGGTGAGCTCGGACCGGCAGATTCTGGAGCTCTGCCGCCCCTTCGGGATCACACCCGTCAACCCCGAAGACGATTAGCAGGAAGAGCTGATGGCGCATGGCTTATGGCGGGAAAGAAGGGATCCCACCGCTCTTGACCATACGCCATAGGCTATAAGCCATTGGCTCTTCTCTTCACCCGCATTGAAAATCGCCGGCCAGGCCCTCCAGGGTCCGGCTCCAGTCCTCAGCCGCCGCGCGGAGCCGCCGGACCTCCTGGCGAGCCGTCCGATCGTCCCCGAGCAGCGCGATCGCCCGCGTGACGGCTTGCTCCGCCAGCTTCATGGTGCCGCAGACGCCGGAGGAGGCGGGCGGCTGGCCGCCGGCCCGCTGAAAGAGGGCCAGCGCGCGGTAGCCGTGCTCCTGGGCTCGGAAAAGGGCTTCGGCCCCGCGATAGTACCGCCCCGGCTCCTGCGCCTGCTGCCGGGCCGCCAGTTGCGCGGCCATGAGGGCGGCCTTGCCGCTGTTCATGGCGGCGCCGTCCGCATCGCCGTTGGCAATCGCCTCCTCGGCCTTGCTCCGGAGCCGCTCCATCTCGGCCTCGTCCCCGATGACCTGCGCGGGCACATCAGAGCCGGCCAGCCAGAGCAGCAGGACGGCAAATCCAATCAGAGGAAGGATGTTCAAAAAGGCCGTCCAGCGAGGCCGCAGCCAGCGAGGAGGCGAGGCGTACCGGGGACCCGTTGCTCGGCACAATGCAACGGGTGAATGGTACGTTGAGCCTCCGAGCACAGCGAGAACAAAGCTGGGAGCCTTTTTCAACATCCGGCTAATTCATCTGATCGGAGGTGTCGATCTGCTTGAGACTATAGCTGACCGCGTCCCAGAGCCTGCCCTCCTGGGAGCTGCGGTCGCTCGTACGGACGTTGCGCAGCGACCGCTGCAACGCCAGCAGCGGTTCGTAGGCGCGCTTGTCCGGGAGCTTGCCCAAGGCCCAGACGATTTCGGTCTTGACCGCAAGGTCGTCGGTCTTCAAGGCCTCGAGCAGCGGAGGGATGATCGCAAAATCCCCGTGCAACCCTCCCAGCAGGCCGAGCCCGCGGGCGGCGGCGATCTGGAGCTCCGGCTTGCCGCTCTTGAGCGCCTCGATCAGTGCGGGGATCCCGTCCTTGTGGCCGATGCTTCCCAAGGCCAGGGCCGCGGCCCTGGCAGCGGCGAGATCGGCCCCCTTGAGTTCGGCGACCAGGCGGGGAACGGCCTTGACCTCGAACAGGTCGCCCAGCAGGGCAATCACCTCCACCTTCCGCGCCGACGTGACGCCCGGTGCGTCGAGCAGCTTCAGCAAGCGGTCTTCCTGTCCCCACTCGGCCGCCACGCGGATGGGAAAGTCATACTGCTCCAGCCGCTCCTTCAGCTTCGCCAGCGCATAGGCTCCCGGATCGCCCGCCTTGGCCTCCGACGCCGCCTTGATCGCGTCCGCGAAGTCCGTCCGCACTTCCTTCCGCCAGCCGGATTTCCTTCCGTCGAGGAGGTACGTGAACTGACAGGCCGGGCCTTTCCAGACGCGGGACGGGGAGTCCGGAACGTCCGCGTCGCCTCCGGACGCGCTGGTCCCTTCCCAGACCTTCCGCTGCTCGCACTTCACCTTGAAGACAGCGTCGTGCGGCTGGGCCGGATCGGTCAAGACCGTGTACCCGACCTCCCGGAGGCGCCGCACCACCTCGTCGGTCAGCGGCCCCGGATCAACCGGACCCTGATCCGTGATGGCCAGCACCTCCACCAGCACCAGAGTAATCCTCTCCAAGCGCGCCTTCTGCTCCGGCGTCAGCACCTCCCGGCGCGCCGAGATCTCGGCGGGAATCAGACAAAGCACCAGCAAGAGTAAGAAGCCGAGCAATCGCAGCATGATCGCCTCCGCAATGGGAACGAATGACGCTACTCCGAACCCACTCTACTCAAACCGCGCGGAAGTCCGCAAGTTGAAGCAGGGAGGGCTGGTCAGTATAATCGCGCCATGTCGCTGGACAAGCGGATCGCCCTGATCGGAGCCGGGAACATGACCGAGGCGCTGGTCGCCGGCATGGTGAAGGCCGGGGTCGCCAAGCCCGAGCAACTTTACGCCACGGACATCCTGCCGGATCGCTGCACCCACCTCCAAAGCCGGCACCGGATCAAAACCAGCCGGGACAACCGAGAGGCGTCGGGGTGGGCGCAGGTCGTGGCGTTGTGCGTTGAACCTCAAGTTTTGGACGACGTCCTCGACCAGATCAGCTCCTCTATCAACGGTGACGCCCTGGTCATTTCGGTGGCGGCCGGCTATCCGATCGCCCGGGTGGGCGCGCACCTCAAGCCAGGGGTCCGCATCGTCCGCGCCATGCCCAACACCCCCTCCAGCGTGCTGGAGGGGATCACGGCCCTCGCTTTCGGGGCCGGGGTCACCCAAGAAGACGGGGACGTCGCCCGGACGATCTTCGAGTCGGTCGGCAAGGTCGTCGTGGTGGAGGAACGGCTGATGGACGCGGTCACGGGGCTGAGCGGGAGCGGGCCGGCCTACGTCTTCATGATGATCGAGGCGTTGGCGGACGGCGGGGTGAAGATGGGGCTCCCTCGGTCCGTCGCCGAGCTCCTGGCGGCCCAGACCGTCCTGGGCGCAGCCCGCATGGTCATCGAGAGCGGGGAGCATCCAGGCCGCCTGAAGGATCGGGTCGCCTCTCCCGGCGGCACCACCATCGCCGGCCTCCACCGGCTGGAGGAGGGTCGGCTCAGGGCCACGCTCATGGCCGCGGTGGAGGCGGCAGCCAAGCGGTCCAAGGAATTGGGAACGGAGAAGGGCGAGGAAACGGGGCACAAACGCCCCCGCGCGCCAGAGCACTAATCCCTTACGAAGGAGCCAGCCGGTGGTCTACTGGGTCAAGGTCGTCTTCACGGACAATCAGGAGCTGCTCGTCAAGGATGCGATCCGGCACACGATCAGCGAGGACATGGAAGTGTTGGAAGTGGACTCGGCCAAGGAAGTCATCATCGTCCCGATGAAACAGATCAAGTACGTCGCCTGCGACGCCACGGTCTTCGCTGCGAAGAAGTAAACCCACCGCTTACGATTTGTTCGTGGCCACCCGCTTGGCCAGGCGTTTGGCCAGGCGCACCATGGCGGGGGAACGGTCGGCCGGGTCCAGCAGGACGTTCAACAGGTGCAGGCGGCGCCGGTCTGCCATCGCCTCGCCCAGGGCCTTGACGAGGTCGCCGTGGGTCGTGATCCGGTGGCCGACCCCACCGCCGATCAACTCGCAGATCCGCTCGTAGCGCCACTCCAGCACGTCGTTGAACGCGCCGTCCATAATCTCCCGCTCCGTCGAATAACCGCGGTTGTTCAGCACGACCACGATCGGCGCCTGGCCGTAGCGGAGACAGGTGGCGAGCTCCGTGCCGGTCATCTGAAAAGCCCCGTCGCCGACCAGCACGATCGGGCGCCGGGACGGATCGGCAAAGCCTGCGCCCAGCGCCGCCGGGACCGCGAAGCCCATCGAGGTGTAATAGGCCGGAGAGAGAAATTCCGCGCTCTGGCGGACCCGGAGATCGGCGGCGGCGAACAGGGCCTCTCCCACGTCGGCGATGACCAGGGTCTCGTCGCTCAGCAACCCGTCCAGGTGGCCGAACAGGCCGCGCAACGTGACCGGAGCGCCCGGCTCCGGTTGTCCGGCGAACACCTTGTCTCGGGCGGGCAGGGGCCGGGCGGGGAAGGACGGCATCGGGGTCTTCGCCAGTTCCTTCACGAAGTCCGCGAACCGGACCCCGTCGTACCGGTGGTGGTTGATCGTCACCGCATCCGCCGTCGCGTGGACCGTGCGCCCCTTCGCCAGCAGCTTGGCGTGAGCCTTGACGTCCTCGACGTCGCTCAGGATGGACCCGAGGATCAGCAGACAGTCCGCCTCCTCCACGAACCGGATGATCTCGTCCCGCCCGATCAACCCGCTGTAGACCCCGATCGAGAGAGGGTGGTCTTCCCGAATGACCGACTTGCCCAGCAGGGTGGAGGCGATCGGCACGTTCATCCGCTCGACGAGCCGGGTCAGGTCGTCCTGCAAGCCGAACCGATAGACCTCGGCGCCGACCAGCACGACCGGGCGATCGGCCACCGAGAGCATCTCGCGCACCTCCGCCACCGCCTCGGCCAGCGCGTCGGGATCGCTGCCCTCGTCTCCCTTGGGCGCGGCGGATGCGACGCCCTCGATCGGCTGCAGGACCCGGTCGCGGGGGATCTCGATGTAGACAGGCCGTTTGTACCGGGCCAGCGCGGCCAGGGCCCGGTCGAGCTCCCGCTCGGCCGTCAGCGGATCGTCCAGGACCACGGCGGCGACCGTGACCTGTTCGAACACCTCCTTCTGAGTCCCGAAGTCGCGGACCATGTGGTGGAGGAACGGATTCCTGGTGCGCTCGGAGATCCCCGGCGAGCCGGTAAGCAGGACGACCGGCGACCGTTCCGCATAGGCGCAGGCGATGGCGTTCACGATGTTCAGCCCGCCGACGCAGTAGGTGACGCAGGCGCCTCCGATCCCGTGGACCCGCGCGTAGGCGTCCGCGGCATAGCCCGCGCAGTCTTCCCTCGTGGTGCCGACGTGCATGATCGGGGACTGCTCGATCAGCTTGTACAGGGTCAGGACGTAGTCGCCGGGAATGCCGAAGATGTGCTTGAGCCCGATCGCGTGCAGCCGGTCGAGGACCAGGGAGCCGATCGTCTGTTTCGCTGCCATCATGAGAGCCCTCCGAATGGTTGCGTGTCCCCAATAGATAGCCGACCGGCACCGCCGCTGTCGAGACTCTCCGTCATCCGCCGCCGTTTACTGCCGCTCTCGCGGGTGGTATAAGGGCTTCGAGGAGCTATGGCCATGACGCGACAGGAAGGCTGGCCTCACGGCGAACGGAACAGGGCGCTCCGTTCTTGCTTGAGCCTGGCCCTGGCCGGATGGCTCGCGGCGGCCGGAGGCTGGATCACCCCGACGGCGCAGGCCGATCCCCCCATCGAGCAGCGGAACCAGTTGAAAGCCGTTCGCACGCTCCTCCTGTCCGGCGAGGCCAGCACCTGGCTGGATCTCTCAACCCCTCCGTACAACGCCTTCATCACCGTCAAGATGAAGCTGGAGCGGGCCGGGTTTGCGGTCGTGTCCGACCCCAGCCAGCCGCACGACGCCCGCGTGATCCTTCGCTACCGGGAATCCCCCGGACGGGAATATCCGCGGATGCAGCAGGGCACGACGATCTCGTGCGACCTGTCGCTCGTTCATGCCGCGGCCGGAACCCTGTGGACCCACCGGTTCGAAGCGTCTACGACCTGGCCGACGCCCGTCGGGAGCCTCTATTGGGACGCCGTCCAGAACCTGGAGGAGGACCCCTACTACTATTATATGGGCGACCTGATCAGAGGCCGGCTGAGCGTCCAGCAGGACGCGGTCGCCGTGTTCAGCGAGACGCTGAAGCAGCCGCCCTTGGCCCTCCCGGCGGACGGCAGCGGCTCGCCGATCACCGGCCAGGTGGCCGCAAACCAGCGGGCGCGGGTCAATGCGATCGGGGAGCTCGGCCGTCTCAAGGACCGCCGGGCCCTGGAGACGCTCTGGCATCTGGTGGACCGGGACAACCGGCTGGAGCGAGAAGCGGCCGTGGCCACCATCGGCGCCATCGGGGATCCGGCCTCGCTCACCCGGCTCGCACAGTTGGCCGAGTCCGACTCGGATCCGGCTGTCCGCGCCGCAGCCGCCGCCGCTGTCAAGCACATCGGCCGGCCGGACTGAGCGATGGCATCCGGCCCCGTCGTTCCCGCTTCCGTCTCACGGCCGGAGATCACGGTCAAGGCCGTCGTCCTCTCGATCGTTCTGGCGGCGGTCCTGGCCGGGGCCAACGCCTACCTGGGCCTGTTCGCCGGAATGACCGTCTCGGCCTCGATTCCCGCCGCGGTCGCCTCGATGGCCATTCTCCGCTGTTTCCGCCGGTCGAACATCCTCGAAAACAACATCGTGCAGACCGCTGCCTCTTCGGGGGAGGCCCTGGCCGCCGGCGTGATCTTCACGATTCCCGCCCTGATCCTGATCGGGTACTGGACGTCGTTCGACTATTGGCAGACCGCCGCGATTTCCCTCGTCGGAGGCCTGCTGGGCGTGCTGTTCACGATCCCGCTGCGCCGCGCGCTCATCGTGGACGCCAAGCTCCGGTTTCCCGAGGGAGTGGCCACGGCGGAGGTCCTCAAGGTGGGAACGGGGGCTCAGCCGGAAAGCCGGACGGCCACGGGCAATGCCTCGGGGCTTAGCACGCTCCTGACCGGGGCAGCCCTCGGCGGAGCGGTCAAGCTGGGGGAAAGCGGCCTGCGGCTCTGGAGCGAAGCGGTGGAGGGTGCCGTGCAATTCGGCCGCTCGGTGGGATACCTGGGCCTCAACCTGTCGCCGGCCCTGCTCGCCGTCGGGTTCATCATCGGCTTGCCCACGGCGGCCGTGGTCTTTCTCGGCGGCGCGCTGGGCTGGCTGCTCCTGATGCCGTTCTACGGAGCCTGGGTCGGGATGCCGGACGGGTTGACCGGCGTGGCCGCGGCCAAAGCCGTGTGGAGCGGGCACATCCGTTACGTCGGAATCGGCGCCATGTTGGTCGGCGGCCTCTGGACGCTCGTGCAGCTCCGTGGACCAGTCCTCCACAGCCTGGCCCGTCTGGGCGCCGCCTATCGGCCCTCGCCGACGGCCGCCGGCCCCACGCCCCGCACCGAACGGGACGCTTCGCTTCCGTGGCTGGCCGCCTTGTTCGCCCTGTCCTTGATTCCCATGGGCCTGATCTACCGGACCGTGGTCGGCGACACGGCGGTGGCCGGGGTGATGACCGTGGTCATGGCGGTGGCGGCCTTCCTGTTCTCCTCCGTCGCCGCCTACATGGCGGGGCTCGTGGGCAGCTCCAGCAATCCGGTCTCCGGGGTGACTATCGCCACGATCATGGTGGCTTCCCTGCTGCTCGTGGCGATCATGGGCCACGGGCATCCGGCCGGACCGGCGGCGACGCTGCTCATCGGCGCCGTGGTCTGCTGCGCGGCCGCCATGGGCGGGGACAACCTGCAGGACCTCAAGACGGGCCACCTGGTCGGAGCCACCCCGTGGAAGCAGCAGGTGATGCAGGTGGTGGGCGTGGCGGCCGCCGCCGTCGTCATCGTGCCGGTCCTGGCTCTGCTGCAAGCCAAGTATGGGATCGGGGACGTGACGGCGGAACATCCGCATCCGCTGAGCGCCCCGCAAGCCACCCTGATGGCCAGCCTCGCGCGGGGCGTGTTCGGAGACGGGCTGCCGTGGCCCCTGGTCGGGCTGGGCGCCCTGATCGGCGTCGCCGTCATTCTGCTCGACCAACGGCAAGCGGCCCAAGGCTCAGCCTTCCGCCTCCCGGTCCTCGCCGTGGCCCTGGGGATCTACCTTCCCCTCAAACTGTCCGCCGCCATCCTCCTCGGTGGTCTCGTCGCCCGATTGGCGCAGGGAGGAAGCAAGCCTCGCGAGGCGGGAGAGGGAAATCCGGGGCTCCTGTTCGCCGCCGGGCTGGTCACGGGGGAGGCCCTGATGGGCATCTTCCTGGCGCTCCCGATCGCGCTCGGCAGCCTCTGGCCCTCGGTGCCGGCCGACCCGTTCACGCTCTTCGAAGCCCCTCCGCTGGGTCCCTGGCCCGGCGCGCTCGCTGTCGCGGGAGTGGCGTATCTGCTGTATCGCAATGGGTGCGACGTGAAGCGTCTCTCGTGAAGCGTGGAGCGAGAATACCCACCTGCGAAGGACGCTTCACGAAGGACGAGCGACGAGTTTCAATCGGAGGGTGGCTCGAAATGCCCGGAAGGGCGGGACTGCCAAGGCACGGTTGCGCGGCGGGATTGCTTGACCAGGCTCCGCAGGCTGGCCTCTGCGGCCATGAGCAGCTTCGGCTCACCGCTCCGGAGCAAGGCGGTCAGGAGGACGTACAGCTCGCGCTCCTGCTTCAGGCCGCGCAGAATCAGCTCGGCCACCGGGTCCACCCGGTCCGGGGAGAGCGGCTCGATCGTTTCTCCCTCCGGATCGGTGGTCAGGAGATCCAGATGCTGGGGACGGCTGTACAGCCAGGAAGCGGGAATGCCGAGGGCGTCGCCCAGGGCCTCCAGCGTGGAGGCAGCAGGATCGGCCTCGCCCGATTCGATCGCGTCCAACGAGGCCGGAGAGAGGCCGGCGCTCTCGGCGAGCGCCGACACCGATTGCCGTCGAGCCAGCCGCCAGGCCTGGATGTTGGCCCCGAGAGACACGGCAGGATCATACCTAACTCGAAGAGAGCGACGCAACTTCACGGGCCAGCCCGTGAAGCCGTCAGGAGGAGACCATCGTGCCGCCAGTTGCCCCCTTGTCCTCGGCCAAGGCCAAGCTGATTCGCGATCTGCTCCGCACCAAGCGGACCCGCGATCGGGAACGGGCCTTCGTGATCGAAGGGGAGAAGCCCGTCCAGGAACTGCTCGCCGCCCGCTCCCCGATGCTGCGCGCGGTGGTCGTAGCCGAGTCGCGTTTGCGAAAGCCCGGCCCGCTACGCCTGTTGCTGGGCCGAGGCCCGGCCCCGGCCTACGTCTGCCGCGACTCGATGTTCGAGAAGCTCTCCGAGGTGAGCAGCCCGGCCGGATTGCTGGCCGTGGTGGAACAGCCGGCCTGGAATCAGGCCGTGATCCTTCAACGGCCGCAGGTGCTCGGCCTGTACGGGGAGTGCCTCCAGGACCCGGCCAACGTCGGCGCCATCGTGCGCACCGCTCTGGGCTTCGGCCTCGACGCCCTGTGGCTGACACCGGACTCGGCGGATGTCTTCAATCCCAAGGTCGTCCGGGCGACGGCCGGCGCTCTCCTCGCCCTTCCCGTGTTCACGATCGCCGACGTCCGCCACCTGACCGGACAGGGGTGCGCGATCCTGGCGGCCGAGCCGCCCGGACCGTCCAGTCGGGCCATCCAGGACGTTGCGGCAATTCCGGCCCGTTCCATCCTGGCCTTCGGCAACGAGAGCCGGGGACTCTCTGAGACCACGACGAAGCGGGCGGCCCTGCGCTTCCACATCCCGGTGAGCCCCGCCGTCCAATCCCTGAACGTGGCCGCGGCGGCGGCCGTGGCCGCGTTCTACTTCAGCCGGCTGCTGAGGGATGGGCGCAAGTCGTGACGGGCGTGAGGAATGCGGGAGGACGTTACCGGCTGCGGTGTCCGTTCAAGAGCGCCGTCAACGACTCGGCGGGCATGGGCCGCGAGAAGTAGTACCCCTGCATTTCGTAGCACTGCTGGCTCTGGAGGAGCGCGGCCTGGGACTTCGTCTCCACGCCCTCGGCGATCACGGAGAGATTCAAGCACCGGGCGAGCGTGATGATCGTCTGGGTAATCGCGGCGTCCGTGGACTGGCTGAGGAGATCGCGGACGAACGACTGATCAATCTTGAGCGTGTTGATCGGAAGCTGCTTGAGGTAGCCCAGCGAGGAGTACTCGATCCCGAAGTCGTCGATCGCGATCCTGATCCCCAGCTCGTGTAATCGCTGCAGAATCTCGGACGTCCTCTGGCGGTCTTGAATGAAGAGACTTTCCGTGAGTTCGAGCTCCAGCGTCCCGGGATCCAGCCCGGTTTCGTGGAGAATCCTCAAGATCATCTCGGTCAGGTTCGGGGACTGAAAGAGGCGGGGCGAAATGTTCACCGCGATCCGGACTCCCGCATGTCCATCGGCGTGCCACCGCCGAGCCTGGGTGCAGGCCGCGCGCAGAACCCATTCGCTGAGCGGCACGATCAAGCCGGATTCCTCGGCAACGGGAATGAACGTGGCCGGGTACAGCAACCCGCGATCGGGATGTTTCCAGCGGATCAGGGCCTCGACGCTCGAGATCGCCCCCTCGGGAGCCGACACGACCGGCTGGTAGTGGAGCAGCAACTCCTGCCGCTGGAGACCCCGCCGGAGATCGGTCTCCACCCGCATCCGCTCCGCCGCTTTGACGTTCATCGCGGGCGAATAGAACATGAAGGTGTTCCCTTTGGCCTTGGCGGAGTACATCGCGATGTCGGCGCCCTGGATGAGACCGTCGCGGGCCTCGCTGTCCGTGGGGTACAACACGATCCCGATGCTGCCGGTCAGGAAGAGCTCCTGGTCGCCTTCAACCGAGCAGGGAAGGGCCACCGCATCGAGTATCTTCTGCGCCACGCGACCCGCGTCGCTGGCGGACGCGACCTCCTCGAGGATGACCAGAAACTCGTCGCCGCCCATGCGAGCCACCACGTCGCTTTGCCGGATGCATCCGGTGAGCCGGGTCGCAATGTTCTTGAGCACGAGGTCCCCGACCGGATGGCCCAGCGTATCGTTGACGAGCTTGAACCGATCGAGGTCGAGGAACAGGATC
Source organism: Nitrospirota bacterium (assembly GCA_040757595.1). NCBI lineage: Bacteria > Pseudomonadati > Nitrospirota > Nitrospirota bacterium. Next base: position 115,143 of record JBFLWP010000007.1, read on the forward strand.
GCCACCAGCTTCTTGGTCCGGCGGGCGCGGACCAGCGCCTGATCGAGGAGTTTCATGAGCAGGCACCGGTTCGGAAGGCCGGTGAGGAAGTCGTAATAGGCGAGATCGGACTCGGAGGCGTCGGCATTCGTATATCCCCTCGCGTCCCGGGCCACGGTGGCCAGTCCGATGAGCCGTCCTCTCGAATTCCGGAGCGGCCCGAGGGTCAGCACGATCGGAATGACGTGGCCGTCTTTCCGCCGTCGGACGGTCTCCAGCCGCTCGATACACTCCCCCCGACGCACCCGCGCCATGAATTGCTCCTGCTCATAGAGGTGGTCGGAAGGGATGAGGATCGCGCTCGGCTTCCCGACGATCTCCTCGGCGGTATAGCCGAACATACGCTCGGCCGTGCCGTTCCAGGTGACCACCCGGCCGTCCACCGTCTCGCCGATCAGCGCATCGTTGGACGCATCCACGAGCGCAGCCAGATAGGCGTGCTGTGCCTGAGAGCGAGACCACCGGTGGACGAGCAAAAGGGGAACCACGGCCGACATTGCGAGCAAGAGGATGCCCGGCGAGACTTCCGGCCAGACACTCGGCACGAGGAGAAGAGCGGCGGGAAGGGCCAGCACCGCCAGAAGCGTCGCGCCGCGCCGGGGTGCCACGGAGGCGAGGAACGGTACGGCTGCGAGGCCCATCTGGAACGTTCCCTCCGTTTTCACGCCACTCCTCCTTCTGCCCCGGAAAGGGCTGAGCAAGCCTCATGCCGCGGGGAGACTGGGGAATACCGGACGTGGCAAAGGAGGAAGGATCAGAAAAATCCAGAAAAGACAGCGATTTCAGGCGATCAACGAATCGCTGTCGGAGTAGGGAGGACAAGCGATCGAGGGGAATTCCTACGGCGTAATTTGGTGAGAGAGAACAATATTTCGCCTCCTCAGGAACAGTTTACGGAACAGCAGCGGTCGGCCCGAGGGAGGTAGGACAGAATCGGCGTCATGCGAGGCATCACCTGATCGCGGCATGTGCCTCATTCAACGTCATTCCTCATAGTCCAACCCTTGCCCCTCGCTCCTTTCAGATCCTTAGCGCACCCTAGTCGGTCAAGGAGCGGCGGGTTTGGTCAGATCATTGTTCACCCAGTTATTGGGAGCGTTGACATCAATGCCCCCGGCGGGCAGCGGTTTTTCCAGGTTGTCATGGTTATATTCCAAAGTATCGAAGGGCTGAATCTGCTCGTCGGCGGGCAATTGCTTGCTGGTCCAGCCTCCGCCGAGGGCCCGGATGAGCCCGACCGAGGCTCGCAGCAGGTCGGCCTTGATCTGTACTGCGTTGATGCGCGCATCAAGCGTTTGGACCTGTGCGTAGATCAGCTCGAGGCTGGAAGCCAGGCCACCCATGTAAAGTTCAGACGTCAGCTCCTGCGTCTTGAAGAAGGCCCCGACTGCCTCATCTTGGCGATCGGCCGCGATAGTGAGCCGGTTCGTCAGGCTCAACCCGTTCTCGACTTCACGAAAGGCGTTGAGCACCGTCGCCCGGTACCGGTCTTCCGTCTCGCGATAGGCAGACCAGGACTGCTGCAATTGAGCGCGGCGATAGCCCCCCTGGAACATCGGCAGGGACACGAGAGACCCGTAGGACCAGAATCCGGCGGCGAGCTTGGCGGCATTGAGGCCAGAGTCGAGCAACCCTCCGTCGGCTGAGAACCGCACATCTGGGAAAAAGGCGGCGCGGGCGATCCCGATAGCGCGGTTGGCCTCGGCCATCCGGCGCTCCATCGCGGCAATGTCCGGCCGCCGCTCGAGCAAGGTAGAAGGGATGGTCCGAGGAATCGTAAAATTGGCCACTCGAAGATCATCAACCGGCTCGATCGTGAAGCTGGCGGGCGCCCTATTGATGAGGATGGCGATCGCTTGTTCTGTGACTTGGCGCTGGCCTTGGATCTGGGCGTATTTCGACTCCGTGCTGTACAGAAGGGATTCGACGCGGGCGACATCCAGCGCCGACGCGATGGCGCCGGCGAACTGGATCTTGATGAGGTCGAGCGACCGCCGATAGAGGTCGATCGATTGCTGGTAGATCGCCGCCTGCGCGTCGAGGCCGCGCAGCGTGAAATAGTTCGCCGCGAGTTCCGCCTGCAGGCTGAGGCGCGCGAGCCCCCAGTCGGCCGCGCGCTCTTGGGCTCGGTAGGTCTCCACCCTCGTCGCGTTCCGGATCGCGGACCAGAAGTCGGGCTCCCAGGACGCGAGCCCCGCACCGGCCGCCAGCGACCCGGTCAGCGGACTGTCCGGGTCCTTATACAGCCCGGTATCGACTGAATTCCTACTGTCTGTGGCTTTCCCGCCGAGACCCAGGTGCGGGATCCGGCGCGAGCGGGCCATCATCATCATGTCGCGGGCCTGGACGAATCGCTCGGCGGCAGCCTGCAAATCCGGGTTCGCCGCCATGGCTTGCTCGATCAGGCCATCCAGAATCGGATCGTTGAACACTTTCCACCAATCCGGCCGCAGCTCACCATCCGACGGCGTCGCTTCGACGAAGGGGCTCGCGCCATGCCATGACGCGGGAACGACGTACTGGGGCGGTTGATAGTTCGGCGCCAGATCGGCGTGCGGCAACCAGTCGCCGCTGCACCCCGGCAGGATGAGCGCGAACAGGAGGCCGTAGCAGGACACCGAGCGGCCCAGTCCGGACCACACACCTCCAATGCACACACGCTCCGACATCATGGCTGGATGTGTTGCCGAGCCTGCGGCGGCGATCGCAGCTCCGGCGCCTCTGAAGGCTGGGGCGCCCGTGCCGGCGGAGACACGTGCCGCGGCGCCGTCGCATTAAGGAGATCGTACCCGGGAGCCGGCGTCACCACGCGCACTTTGTCGCCTTCGAGCAGAGCTGCGCTTGGGTTGTTTACGATGCGGTCGTTCGCGGAGAGCCCCTCTGCCACTTCGACGACTTGGTCCATCAGTTTGCTCACCGTGATGGATTTCAAATGGACTCGGTCGTCCTCCGTCAGCACGGCCACTTGCGTGTTGCGCTCCTGGAAGACCAGGGCTGTGGACGGCATCGTGAAGGCTTGCCGATCGACTGGCGCCGTGAGGTGCACCTCGGCATAGGAGCCGGGCCAGAGCGCCCGGTCTTCGTTGTCTATGATGAAGACGGTGGTCGCGGTGCGCGTACTCACTTCGAATCCGCGGGCAATGGTAAGGAACTCGGCAGTCCAACGGCGCTTAGGCAATTGCGGAACCGTCAAGTCCGCCTTCATGCCCGGCTGGAGAAAGGGGGCGAACGACTCCGGCACGTTGACAAAGAGGCGCAACCTATCGACGACGGCCACCGTATAGAGGTTGGTCTTCGCATTGGGGGTGCTGAGCGTGCCCTCTTTACTGACCAAGTCGCCGACGTTGATGTTGCGCTGGATCACGACGCCGTCAAAGGGGGCGACAATCTGCTTGAACCCAATGAACGCCTCGATGTTCTTGACCTTTTGCTCCGCGGCCTTGACCCGCGCGGCATGGGCTTGCATTTCCTTTTCCCGCACCGTGATTGCCTGTTCAGAGAGCGCATGGGTTTTGCGCATGGCCTGATAGCGTTTTGCGGTTACCACGGAGAGAGCATATTGAGCCCGCTCCGATTCCAAATCCGCCTTGGCCTGCGCATATTCAGCGTCGAGATCCGGGGTACTGATTTCGGCGAGAATGTCGCCTGTCTTCACCTGGTCCCCGTAGTCCTTGTGCCACATCTTGACGTAGCCCGTGACGCGTGCGTAGATCGGCGCCTGGTACCAGCCCACGATATTGCCGGGCAGCGTAATGGATTCGGTGGCCGGCACCGGCGTGGGACGGACGACGGCCACGGTCGGAATCGCGTTCTCGAGCGTCTGTTGGCGGAGCGCCGCGGCATCGCTGCGGTTCTCATAGACCCGATAGCCAAGATAGAGGGCACAGAGCAGGATCGCGGAGACCGCGAGGTATCTTCCACGTCCCTCCGTCATCTCAGACAGTCTCCTGTTTGGGGGCGACTCGCCGGCTGTAGACGATCGCGTACACGCTCGGCACGAAGAACAGGGTGAAAACCGTAGCCACGAGCAAGCCGCCGATGACGGCGCGACCCAGCGGCGCATTCTGCGAGTAGCCCGTCGCCATGGGAACCATGCCGAAGATCATGGCCGAGGCCGTCATGAGCACCGGACGAAAGCGGGCTTTCCCGGCCTCGACGGCGGCCAGCAGAGCGTCGCCGTGCTCCTGGAGGCGGTCGCGCGCATAGGAGATGACGAGGATCGAGTTGGCGGTCGCCGTACCCATGGTCATGATGGCGCCGGTCAGCGCGGGCTCCGAGAGCCGCGTATGGGTCAGGAACAAGGACCAGGCGATGCCCGCCAGCGCGCCGGGCAAGGCCGTAATGATGATGAAGGGATCGAGCCATGATTGGAAGTTGACGACGATCAGCAAATAGATCAGCACAATCGCCGCGAGCAGTCCGAAGATCAGCTCCGCGTAGGCATCGTACATCAAGGCGGCCTGGCCATGGATTTCGACGGCGGCGCTGCGGGGCTTTTCGTGCTCCATGCTCGCGACGATTTTCTGGACATCCGAAAGAACCCCGCCGAGATCGCGCCCTTCGGCGGAGACATAGATGTCGAACAACGGCATGATATTCCCGTGCGTGACCACGCCCGGCGTGCCTATCGGTGTGATGCTGGCCAAATTGCCGAGGAGTTGCACGTCATCCTTCGCGGCACCGTTCGAGGAACCGACGGGGACGGTCTTGATACTGTTGAGGCTGCTGATCTGCGGCTGTGGATTATAGACATTGATCATGTACGACATGCCGGTCGAGGGATCGAGCCAATAGATCTGATCGACCTGTTGGCTCCCGGCGACCGTCGTGAGCAGATCGTCGGCGATGTCTTTCTCGGTCCGATTCACTCCGAGGCCAAACGTGCGGTCGCCTTCGACCAGAAGCGTCGGCGTACGCATCGTCTGTTGGATCACCACGTCGACGGCGCCGGGGATGTCGCGGAACTCGGCCATCAATTTGCGGGCGAACTCGTAATTGGGGTAGACATCCGGACCGTTGACCTGGACGTCGATCGGCGCGGGCGCGCCGAAGTTGAGGATTTTCGCCGTCAGATCGGACGGTTGGAAGGTGAATTCGGTTCCCGGGTAGCGCTCTTTCAAGCCTTTGCGGAGAATGCGCCGAATGTCCCAGACCCGCGACTTGTCATCGTTCAAGAGAATCGTCAGGTCACAATCCTGCGAACCGATCGTCGGCGTCGGAATGAAGGCGAGGTTATGGGGTCCGAACGGCAAGCCGCAATTGCTGACAATGTTTTCCACTTGCCCGGGCAGCAACTCCTCGATGCTGTTGGAGATCAGCGTCGCAAGACGTGCGGATACCTCGATGCGTGTCCCGAGCGGCGCCCGCATATGCATCTGAATGACCCCTGACCGGATCTCGGGGAAATAGTCGCGCCCGAGGAACAAGAACAGGCTCAGGGAGCTGAGTGCGAGCGCCAGACAGATGGCGACGAAGCGGGTCCGATTGGCGACCGCCTGCTCGAGCAGCACACCGTAGCGCTCACGGACCCGATTGAACCCGCGTTCGAACCGCTGCTGAAAGCGGACGAAGACGTTCCGCGACGGTGCCGCGCCGGGGTGCCCTTCGTGATCAGGCGTTTGTGGTGTGCTGCGGCCGTTCATGATGCTGGTTCTTCATGAGATATTTCGCCATGGTCGGCACCAGCGTGCGCGATAGGATGAAGGAGGCGATCATCGCAATCATGACCGCCTCCGCCATGGGCTTGAACAGGTAGCCGGAGGCGCCGGTAAGCCCGAAGAGCGGGAGCCAGACGATCGCGATGCAGAGCGTCGCGACGAGCGTCGGAACGACGATCTGGTTAGCGGCGTCGATGATGGCTTGCTCCAGCGGCTTCCCCATTTCGAGATGGCGGTCGATATTCTCGATCATCACGGTCGCATCGTCGACCAGGATACCGACCGCCAGAGCCAGGCCGCCCAATGTCATGATGTTGATCGTCTCGCCGAGTGCATGCAGGCCGATGAGCGCCGTCAGGATGGACAGCGGGATCGACGTCCAGACGATGACCGTGGCCTTCCATGACCCGAGCAGCAGGAGCACGATGATCCCGACCAGCGCACCGGCGGTGAGCATTTCATGGACCACGTCCTTGATGGAATCCTTCACGAACGTCGAGGCGTCGTCGAGGAGTCTGATCTCCACGCCCCTCGGGACGACGTCCTGGGCCCGCGGGAGCATCTTCTTGATCCCGTCGACCACCGCCACCGTGGAGGCCTCGGTGCTCTTCATGGCGACGATGATGACCCTCTGCTTGCCCTTGACCAGAACGGCGTTCTGTTGCACCCGGCCCATGAGCCTGACGGTGGCGATGTCCCGCAGATAGACGAACGCGTTGCCTTCCCGCTTGATCGGAATGTTGCCGAATTCCTCGATCCGCATCGGCGACGCATTCGTGAGGACGATCCAGTCGGTCGACTTGATCTTGACGTCGCCGGACGGCAGCACGAGGTATTGCTTCATGAGGGTCGAATGAACGTCCGACGGCGTGAGCTGCCGGGCGAGCAATTTCTGCTGATCGAGATTGACCATCACCTGCATAGGCTGGCCCCCGTACGGGAGCGGCAGGACGATTCCCGGGACCGTCACCAGCAGGGGACGGATTCGCATGTAGGCAAGGTTAAAGAGCTCCGCGGGCGTCATATCGTCGGAACTGACTTCGATCATGGCTACCGGAATGGAGGATGGCGCGAGACGCATGATCATCGGCGGGGAAATATCGGGCGGCAGCGCCTTGATGACGTTCTGCGCAATGCCCACGATATCTGCTTCGGCCCTCCCTACATCCACATGGTCTTGGAGAAAGATATTCGTGATGCTGACGCCGTAGTAGGAGTGACTATGGATGTACTTGATGCCTTCCACCGTCGAGGTCAAAAAGCGCTCGAATAGGTACGTGATCCGTCCTTCCACCTGCTGCGGCAGCAGGCCAGCATAGGCCCAGACCACCGAGGTGACCGGAATCGCGATATTCGGGAAGACGTCGGTCGGCATTTGGAGAACGGTAAGGCTGCCCAATATCACAATGAGAATGGACATGACGACGAAGGTATAGGGCCTTTTGAGGGCGATGAGGACGAGTTGGTTCATGCGCGAAGTCCGCCTGAAGCAGTTTCAATTTGTATCATGCTGACATGGCTCAATTAAAGGATTTCTTTGGGTTCGGCAGGCAGTGTCCCTCTTTTGCTGGAAATTGACAAGGGGGGAACCACGATCTGCTGCAGCACACCCGGACCGCCCTCGCGATCTTCAAGATCCCGCCCGCTGTGCAGCGGGAAGCTAAGGACGGGGAAGAATGGAAAAGCTGGAGGAGGTTCTCCGCGGCCTTTACCTCAATGCGGGGATGAACAGGCCGCGGCTCAAGTTCGATACAGGAAACGCTGGAGGTAATTATCCGGACTGTTTTGATCGAACGGCCCGGCACACGTCAAGCGAGGGATGGTGCCGAGGGACAGAATCGAACTGTCGACACCAGCCTTTTCAGGGCTGTGCTCTGCCAACTGAGCTACCTCGGCACGGGCGACACGATAACAAGCGGCTTCCGACCCTGTCAAGGCGGGTGAGAGCGGGGTGACGAACGACGGATCGCGCCACCGCAGGTGGCTTGACGCCTTTCTCGTCGGCAGAGTATTCTCACGTTGATCCGCAACAAACGGAGACCCTTGTGGCCCGACAGGACGCGACAGAGACGACGGAGGCCCAGGTTCAGGCGACCGAGAAGCCCGAGCCGGAGGCCCAGCCCAAGCCGCCCAAGGAATACGTCGAGGAGCTGGTCAAGAAGGCCAGAGCCGCGGCCGGCCGGATGGCCGGCCTGCCGACGACGGTCAAGGACCAAGCTCTGCTCGCGATGGCCGAGGGGCTGGAAGCCAAGACCGACGAGGTCCTGGCGGCGAACGAGAAGGACCTGGCGGCCTTCGAAGCCAGCGACAAGGGCAAGGATACGGCCTTTGCGGACCGGCTCCGCCTGACGCCGGAGCGGGTCGCCGAGATGGCCAAGGGGGTCCGCGAGATCGTCAAGCTGCCGGACCCGGTCGGGGAGTCGCTCAAGATGTGGCGCCGGCCGAACGGCATGCTGGTCGGCCGCGTGCGGGTGCCGATCGGCGTGATCGGGATCATCTACGAGTCGCGCCCCAACGTGACCGTGGACTCGGCCGCCCTCTGCCTCAAATCCGGGAACGTCTGCGTCCTCCGCGGGGGATCGGAGGCCATCCACTCCAACCGGGCCATCGCCGGCATCCTGGGTGAAGCGGCCGAGAAGGCCGGCGTGCCGTCAGGCGCGATCGCCTTCGTGGACCGGACCGAGCGGGAGATCGCCCTGGAGCTTCTGAAGCAGGATCGGCACGTGGACCTCATCATCCCGCGCGGCGGCGAGTCGCTCATGAAAACCGTGACGGAGGAATCGCGCATTCCCGTCATCAAGCACGACAAGGGGGTCTGCCACGTCTACGTGGACGCGGATTCGGATGTGGAGATGGCCAAGAAGATCTGCCTGAACGCGAAGGTCCAGCGGCCTTCCACCTGCAACGCGATGGAAACCCTCCTGGTGCACCAGAACGTCGCCCGCGCGTTGTTGCCGTCCCTGATCAAGGCCATGGCCGATGCGGGCGTCGAGGTGCGCGGCTGCCCCAAGACTTGCCAGGTGGCTCCCGAGGCCAAGCCCGCGAGCGAAAAGGACTATGGCCAGGAGTTTCTCGCCCTGATCCTGGCCGTGAAGGTCGTCAGGAACATGGAAGAGGCGATGGAGCACATCGCCGCGTACGGGTCCCGCCACACCGAGGCGATCGTGACCAACGACTATGCCCGCGGGCTCCGCTTCCTGCGGGAGGTGGACGCCAGCGCCGTGCTGATCAACGCCTCCACGCGGCTGAACGACGGGTACCAGTTCGGCCTCGGGGCGGAGATCGGCATCAGCACGACCCGCATCCACGCCCGCGGCCCGATGGGGCTGGAGGACCTGACCTGCGCCAAGTTCGTGGTCTATGGCTCCGGCCAAATCCGTGAATGATGTGGACCCTTCCGTCCGTTCCGCGCTGACCCGTCCCGGCAATCTCGTCTTCCCCTCCAACTTGCCCCACCTTCGCGACCCGAGCGCCGCGGGCGGACGAGTCGTCCGCCTTCCGAGCGGCCATCTCGTGCTGTACGGAGCCCACGGCCGACGCATCCTGGCCACCGACCCGGATGGCCACCCGCTGCACGAGTGCGAGTGGCGCACCGCGCCGGACGGAACCGCTGCCTTGGCTCGTGCGCGCATCCGGCTGGACTGGGACCAATGGGTCGGGATCAAACCGGAGGGCCTCGTCAACGCCACGGCCCTGGACCTGTCCCGGAAGCCCGGCTGGCAGAAGCTCACCGCCGACGACCTCCGGCAGATGGCCGCGCAGGCGCTACAAGTCCCGATCGGGGAAGTGCGGTTCTTCTACGGGGACGATGATCTGGTCATTGACCGGCGTGGGCAGGCGACGATCAGGCACAGGAAGGACGCCTTCTACGTGCTGGACGACGGCACCTTCGAGCGGGCCCGTTTCATGGCCTGCATGGGCGCGATGCACTGGGCCAGGATCGATTTCCTGCCGGTCGTGGAGCTGTTCCAATCGCTCCTGCCGGGGACCGGCAGCGCCACGTTCGAGCTGATCCGCGGCCTCTACGACGATCAGAACCGGGACGAGCCGCTCCCGCTCCGCTATCGCGGCATCCCGACCTATCCCTCCGAAGCCGCCTTCCGTCTGTTCAGTGCCTTCTTCACGCCCCAGGGTCCGGGGGGAAGCGACCCGTTCCCGGTCTTCATGGACGTGCCGCGCTCCCACGAGGTGACCTGGCTGCCCGTGCCGGATCAGCCGCGGCGCTACTTCGATGAGCCGCACCGCCTGTGCCTGACCGTCAAGGGAGGTCTCGTCCAGAAAGTGACCGTGGCGGACGATCCGACCGGTCTCCCCTACGTGGCCGCTGGACCGCACGGGTTCGCCCCCTGCGACCGATCCGTCCACGTGGCGCAGGGCAAGTTGGTGCTGAAAGAGGGGGAGAGGAGCAGCGAGATTCCGATCAGTCCGATCTGGGGAAACCTGCACGAAACCCTCGCCCCTAAGGAGCGAGGGGAGGGAAGTTGGCGGGCCCTGTTCGGCGGACCGCCGCCGGCGGTCACGCCGTCGGAGGCCTATTCGGCCGTGCTCCTCTATCCGGACGACGACCGGGAGATTGACGAGGCAGGGAGCCAGCCGTTCGTCGCGGACTATCTGGAAGACCTCGTCGAGCAGCGGCCGGAACTGGCCGGAAAGGTCGCGCAAGCCTCCCGCATCCTGATTGACGGCTTCGACGCGGCTCTCGACGCCTGCATCCGCTTGGACCGGCCGAGGGACTATACGGTGCTCTACCGGCATCCGGCCTTGGCCCAGAAGCAGGCCCAGAATCTCTGGAACAAGCTGGCGCAAGCGCAGCGGCTCGACCGGACCAGGCGGATCACGTTCCTGCCGGCCGAGTCATCCAGCCGGCGGACCTACGAGCAGCAGCATGACCTGATCTACCAGTGGGGCTCGTTTGCGCGCTTCGACCAGCAGGCAAAGCTGACCGAAACCGTCGGCGCCATTGCCGCCGCGCTCAAGCCGGGAGGGTTCGCTTTTGCCGTGGGGCCGACGATGCTGGCCCCCCTCATGCGGGCTCGGGGACTCCGTGTTCTGCGCTCCGAGCCGGTCGAGTCTCTCCCGACCTTCCGCATGCACCGGACCATCCTGCCGCAGGCGCGTCTCAAACCCGGCCTGACGCTCTTTCATCTGACCAAGAGCTGACCCAAATTAAGGCCCGCGCGGTTTTTGCCGATAAGAAGATTGGTGACGGTCCACAGACCCGGCACCGACAGGTCTACGCGCACCCATGAACCCCTGGATCGACACGCTGTTCTCCAACGAGGCCCTTCGGCGCCTGGTGGAGCAGATTCACACCCTGCCGAGCCTGCCCGCCATCTATCGTGAGCTGCGGGACGAGCTTCGATCGCCGGACCCCTCCATCGACAAGGCCGCCCGCATCATTGCCAAGGACATGGGCATGGTGACCAAGATCCTCCAAGTGGTCAACGCGCCGTTCTTCGGCCTGTCCACGAAGATCTCCAACCCGGTCCAAGCGGTGGCGTTTCTGGGTTTGGACCGCCTCAAGGCCCTCGTCCTTTCCATGCAGGTCTTCTCGCAATTCCGCGGAACCCGGTTGGCCTTTTTCTCGCTGGAAGTGCTGTGGCGCCACAGCTTGGCGACGGGCGGCCATGCACGGGCCATCGCGAAGGAGGAGAAGGCTCAGCCGCAGGTCATTGACGACGCCTTTACCGCGGGGCTTTTGCACGACGTGGGGATTCTGGTCCTGATCACCAATTTGCCGGAGAAATACACGGACGCTCTGGCCCTGATGCAGGACCGGGGAATCGCGGAGTGGGAGGCCGAATACGAAGCGTTGGGCGCCACCCACGGGGAGGTGGGCGGGTATTTGCTGGCCAATTGGGGCCTGGAGGGCCCGATTGTGGAAGCCGTCTCCTACCACCACGACCCGATGCGGTCCGTCAGCCAGCCCTTCAGTCCGCTGGCGGCGGTGCACGTGGCCAACGCGGTGGACGAGGAACAGCACGAATCGGACCTGGGCGGCATCCCGACGCCGCTGGACACGGCCTATCTGGCCGCCTGCGGCTTGGCTGACCGGCCCAGAACGTGGCGGGCCGTCCGCCGGGGAGCCGTTGTTCTGTCTTGACAGGGCCGGCCTGACCCAGTAGGATACGGCTACCTTTAATGCTCATCCAGTGAGGTGAGCAAGGAGCCGAGCCCATGAACGGCCAGCAGCACGCCGTGGTCCGACGACAACCGACCTTCTCTCCAGCGAACGGGGAGAAGGTTTTTTTATGCCCGGAAGCCGCGCCGTGACCCGCCAGCAGGAGAGACAGCAGGAAAAGCTGATCATGGACGCGAGCGAGGTCGCGCGCGCCCTTACCCGGATCGCCCACGAGATCCTGGAGCGGAACAAGGGCGTCTCGGACCTGGCGCTCGTCGGCATCCGGACGGGCGGCGTCCACCTGGCCCACCGGCTGGCCAAGCGCATCCAGAGCATCGAGGGGGGCTCCGTGCCGATCGGGGAGCTGGACATCACTCTCTATCGGGACGACCTCTCGCTCCGCAGGGACCAGCCCCTGCTCCGCAAGACCACGATCCCGTTCAACGTCTCCGACCTGAAGGTCGTGCTCGTGGACGACGTGCTGTTCACGGGACGGACGATCCGGGCCGCCATGGACGGGCTGATGGACCTGGGACGCCCCGCCGAGATTCAACTGGCCGTCCTGGTGGACCGGGGGCATCGGCAGCTCCCGATCAAGGCTACCTACATCGGCAAGAACATCCCCACCGCGCGGGAGGAACAGGTTCAAGTATTCCTTGAGGAAGAAGGCGAAGAAGACCGAGTCGTCGTGCTCCCCCCGACTTAATGGAGGCTGACCATGAGCCTCAAATGCAAAGACCTGATCAGCATCGCGACCCTGTCGCCCGACGAGATCCTGCTCGTCCTGGAGACCGCCGACTCCTTCAAAGAGGTCAGCGGACGCGACATCAAGAAGGTGCCGGCGCTCCGGGGCAAGACCGTGGTCAACTTCTTCTTCGAGCCCAGCACGAGGACCCGCACTTCCTTCGAGCTGGCGGCCAAGCGGCTCAGCGCCGACGTCATCAACTTTTCGCCCTCCTCCAGCAGCGTCGTGAAAGGCGAGACGCTCCTGGACACGGCCCGGAACGTCGAGGCGATGCAGGCCGATATCATCGTGCTGCGGCACCAGGCGGCGGGGGCGGCGGAGACCCTGGCCCGCGGCGTCAAGTCCTCGGTGATCAACGCGGGGGACGGCTGGCACGAGCACCCGACCCAGGCGCTTCTGGACCTGTACACCCTGCGGGAGAAGAAGCGGGAGTTTAGAGGGCTCCGGGTGGCCATCGTGGGGGATCTCGCCCACAGCCGGGTGGCCCGGTCTAACATCCACGCGCTCACGAAGCTGGGCGCGGAGGTCCGGGCGGCGGGCCCGCCGACCATGATGCCGGCCTGCCTGGACCGGCTGGGCGTCAAGGTCTATTACAACCTGGACGAGGCCCTGCGCGGCGTGGACGTGATCATGATGCTCCGCCTCCAGTTGGAGCGGCAGGGGCGGGCGCTCTTCCCCTCCATCCGCGAATACTCCCAGCTCTACGGCTTGACCGCCGAGCGGCTCAAGCTGGCCGAGCCGGGCGCGCTCGTCATGCACCCGGGTCCCGTCAACCGCGGGGTGGAGATCGCCCCGGAGGTGGCGGACAGCTTCGCCTCGGTGATTCTGGACCAGGTCGCCAACGGCGTCGCGGTGCGGATGGCGGTCCTGTATCTGCTGTCCGGCGCGGCCTAGGGCCGCGGTGCGAGGCTCAGGTGCGGCAAGCGGCCAAGTCTGCAACCAACCGATCGTTGAAAGCTGAACGCTGATGGCTCTTTTGATCAAAGGCGGACGGGTGATTGACCCGGGACGGATCAACGGCCCGGCCGACGTGCTCATCGAGAACGGGAAGATCGCGGCGGTCGGTCCGAACCTGAAGCTTGCGCGCAACGGCGACCCTGGACTGCAGATCCTGGACGCGACCGGCAAGCTGGTCGTCCCCGGCTTCGTGGACCTGCACGTTCACCTGCGCGAGCCGGGCTTCGAGTACAAGGAGACGATCCTGACCGGCACCGCGGCGGCCGTGGCCGGCGGCTTTACGTCCGTCTGCTGCATGCCGAACACCAACCCGGTGAACGACAACCAGTCCATCACCGAGTTCATCCTCGACCAGGCCCGCGCCGCCGGCAACGCCCGCGTGTTTCCGATCGGCGCGATCACCAAGGGCTCAGAAGGCAAGGAGCTGGCCGAGATCGGCGACCTGCGGCGGGCGGGCTGCGTGGCCATCTCGGACGACGGCCGGCCGGTCATGAACAGCCTCGTCATGCGCCGCGCGATGGAATACGCGCTGGCCTTCGACCTTCCCGTGATCGACCATTGCGAGGACCTGCACCTGTCCGAGGGCGGCTGCATGAACGAGGGGTTCGTCTCCACCCAATTGGGACTGCCGGGCATCCCCTCGGCGGCGGAGGACGTGATGGTCGCCCGCAACCTGGCCCTGGCCGAGTTGACCGGCGCGCGGCTGCACCTGGCCCACGTCAGCACGGCCGGCTCGGTCCGGATGGTCCGGGAGGCGAAGGCCCGCGGTCTGAGGGTCACGGCGGAAGCCTGCCCGCACCATTTCACGCTGACCGAAGAGGCCGTGCGCGGCTTCAACACCCACGCGAAGATGAACCCGCCGCTGCGCACTTGGCAAGACGTGCACGCGATCAAGGAGGGGCTGCGGGACGGGACGATCGACGTAATCGCGACGGACCATGCCCCGCACGCGGCCCAGGACAAGCAGCGGGAGTTCGCCGACGCGCCCTTCGGCATCGTGGGGCTGGAGACCGCCCTGCCGCTGACCCTCGCCCTGGTCGAGGAAGGAATTCTGCCGCTGGAAGGTGCGATCGCCAAGCTGACGACCGAGCCGGCCCGGGTCTTCAGCCTCGCGCAGGGGAGCCTGGCCCCAGGAGCCGACGCCGACCTCGCCATCGTGGATCCGGAACGGTCGTGGGAAGTGGACCCGGCCCGGTTCCGCTCCAAGAGCCGGAACACCCCGTTCGCCGGCTGGAAGGTCAAGGGCCGGGTCACGGCGACGCTGGTGTCCGGACGGATCGTGTATGAACTCCCCGAGGACGGCCGGTGATGAGCGACGCGCCGCCCGTGAACGGTCACCCGCCGGCCCTCGCACGGTCCCTGCGCGGCGCGCGGGGGCTGGTCGTGTGCTCGACGCTGGAGCTGCTGGCCCTGGCGGTCTGGGTCGGCGGGCTGGTCGTGATCGTGGCCGCGGTCATTCCGGCCGTGTTCAACACCTTCGGGATGGAGCCGGGAGGCCGGTTCCTGACCCGCGTGTTCGACGGCTATAATAGGCTCACGGTCGGGGCCATCGTGGTGCTGGCGGCCGCGGCGGCGTGGCGGCTCCGCGTCGATCGCGCGGGGCTCGGGCGAGCGGAGATCGCGCTTCTGGCTCTGATGGCGGGCGTGGCGGCGGTGATCATGCTCTGGCTCGGTCCCCGGTCGATCGGCCTCCAGGAGCAGGCCTTCGCGGCCCAGGGGGAAGCGGAGCGGAAGGTGGCCTACGAGGCGTTCTTTCGGACCCACACGGTCGTGCGCGGCCTGTACCTCCTGAACCTGGGATTGGGCGTCGCGGTGCTGACCGTGAAAGCGCGAGCATGGCGCATGAATTCTCCGTTTTGAATCTTGAGTCGTCCGAAAACAGTGACTGCAAACTCAACACTCCCAACTCCAAACTGATGAAGAAAGCGATATTGGCACTGGCGGACGGAACGGTCTTCGAGGGCCGCGCGCTCGGGTTCGAGGGCGAGACGGTCGGGGAGGTCGTGTTCAACACGGCCATGACCGGCTACCAGGAGATCCTGACCGACCCCTCCTACAAGGGACAGATCGTCACGATGACCTGCCCGCACATCGGCAACTACGGGGTCGCGCGGGAGGACGTCGAATCCCGGCGGATCTGGGCCGAAGGGTTCGTCGTGAAAGAGTCCAGCCGCCGGCCCAGCAACTGGCGGGCGGATGGAGCCCTGGACGACTACCTGCGCGAGGCCCGCGTCGTCGGCATCGAGGGGCTGGACACCCGTGCGCTCACCCGGCACCTGCGCGACCACGGCTCCCAGCAGGGGGTGATCACCCACACAGACCTGGACCCAGCGCGCGCGGCCGAGAAGGCGCGGATCGCGCCCGGCATCGTGGGGCGAGACCTGGTCGCCGAGGTCACGTGCCGGGAGCCCTACGAATGGTCCCAGGGCTCCGGCAAGTGGGTCCCGCACGGGACGGGCCACGGCCGCTCGCGGCGATTCCGCGTGGTCGCCTACGACTTCGGTGTGAAGCAGAACATCCTCCGCCGCTTGGTGGACGAGGGCTGCGCGGTGACGGTGGTCCCGGCCGCCACGCCGGCGGCTGCGGTCAAGGCGATGGCCCCGGACGGCGTCCTGCTGTCCAACGGGCCAGGCGATCCGGAAGGGGTGCCCTACGCGATCGAAGCGGTGCGGCAGCTCATCGGCTGGCGTCCGCTGCTCTGCATCTGTCTGGGCCATCAGATCCTGGGGCTCGCCCTGGGCCTCAACACATACAAGTTGAAGTTCGGGCACCATGCCGCCAACCACCCGGTGATGGACCTGCGGACTGGGAAGGTGGAGATCACCTCCCAGAACCATAACTTCGCGGTGCGGATGCCGGGCGGCGCGGCGTCCGTCCATTTGGACACCCAGTACGGACGGGTGGCGATCAGCCATCGGAGCCTGAACGACGAATCGGTGGAAGGGATGATCTGCCTGGACCATCCGGTCATCTCCGTGCAGTACCACCCGGAGGCTTCGCCCGGCCCCCATGATTCGGCTTATCTCTTCCGGCAATTCACGCAGATGATGGAGAGCGCCCATGCGTAAGTCCCCGAAGAGCGTTCGGCCCCTGACGTGCGGGATCGGCGTGGTGGCCGCAGCCGCGCTGCTGTCGAGCTGCATCACGATCAATCTGCTGCCCATGCCCGGTCCGCTCCACGAAGACCAGCTGAGCGGCAGCGGCTCAGCCAAGGTCCTCGTGATGGAACTGTCCGGGCTGATCAGCTCGGCGGACGGCGGCGGGCTCATCGAGCAACCCAATCTCGTCGCCCGCGTCAAGGAGGAGCTCACGCTGGCGGCGGAGGACCGGAAGGTCAGCGCGATCGTGCTCCGCGTCAACAGCCCGGGTGGAACCGTGACCGCCTCCGACATGATCCACCATGAGCTGCGGGCCTTCAGAGCGAAGCGCAAGATTCCCGTGGTGGCCTCGATCATGGACGTCGGCGCCTCCGGCGGCTACTACATCGCGGTGGCCGCGGACAAGATCGTCGCCCACCCTTCGTCCGTCACCGGCAGCATCGGCGTGATCATGATGACGGTCAACGCCCGCGGGTTGCTGGAGAAGGTCGGGGTGGAAGCCACCGCGGTGACGTCCGGCCCGAAGAAGGACATGGGCTCGCCCTTCCGCCCGATGACCGAAGAGGAACGGGCCATTTTCCAAAGCGTCATCAACTTCTTCTACGAACGGTTCCTCACCGTCGTCCGGGAAGGCCGTCCCAACTTGAAAGCCGACGAGGTGCGGAAGCTGGCCGACGGGCGCATCTACTCCGGCGAGCAGGCGAAGGCTGCCGGCCTGGTGGACGAAATCGGCTACCTGGACGACGCGATCGAGCTGGCCAAGCAGCAGGCCAGTCTTTCGGAGGCCCGCGTCGTCGTGTACCGGCGCGCGGGGGAATACCGCCCCAACATCTACGCCCGCTGGATGGGCGGCGGAAGCCTCGCAGGCCTGGCCAGCCTGGACCTGATGACCCTGGTGCGCGGCGGCACGCCGCAGTTCATGTACCTGTGGTGGCCATGATTCAAGACGGGCACGAGGCGCGAGGCAAGGGACGAGAGGCTCGTGACCAGCGGATCATGAGCACGCCGATCGGGCGTCGCGCCGCCCTGTATCTTGGGGCGCGCGGCGCCTTCGGGCTCTGGGCCGTCCTGGGGACCGGCGCGTTCCTCAGCCTGATCGAGTCGGTGGCCGGCTGCGTCAAGGCGCCGGGGACTGCACGCGATCAGTTGATCTTCATCTCCGAGGAGAAGGAAATGGCGTTGGGGGTCCAGGCTTTCCGGCAAGTCCTGCGGGGCACTCGCCTCAACGAGAATCCGGAGATCAACGAGATGGTCAACCGGGTGGGGCAGAAGATCGCCCAAGCGGCCAACAAGCCCGAGTACCATTGGGAGTTCGCGGTAATTCAGGAAGACCGGATGGTGAACGCCTTCGCCCTTCCGGGCGGCAAGGTCGCCGTCTTTACCGGCATCCTCAAGTACACCAAGCACGAGGCGGGCTTGGCCACGGTGATGGGCCACGAGGTCGCGCACGCGCTCCAGCGGCACGGGGCGGAGCGGATGAGCCGGGGCATCCTCGAGCAGATCGCCCAGGTCGGCGCCATGGCGGGCGCCGTGACCGGAGCCGTCAACCCGGGCGTCATGCAGGGCCTGCAGAGCGCCTACGGCGTGGGGTTTTCCTTGCCGTTCAACCGGAAGCAGGAGTCGGAAGCAGATTACATCGGGCTCCAGCTCATGGCCAAGGCCGGCTACGATCCGCACGAGGCGGTGCCGTTCTGGGAACGGATGAGCGGATGTCCGCGACAGATGATCGGCAAGCTCTGCTTCCGGTCCACCGCGGCGATTCCGGAGTTCCTCTCCACCCACCCGTCGGACGTCACCCGGATCAACCAGATCGAGGCGTGGATTCCTGACGCCATGCGCTTCTATCACGCGACAGGCGTGCCGGAGACGCCCCAGGCACCGCCGCCCCAGCCGTATAAGCCGCTGATCGGGCCGATGCCGCAAGCAGGCTGACCCCGTGATGAGTGATGTGTGAAGGGTGACGATAGAAGTGTGAACGTTCCCTTGCGATTTTACACGGTCTCATCACCCATCACCCATCACCCATCACTGGCTTTGCTGTAGAACTATGCCGAAACGCACCGACATCACGAACATCCTCCTGATCGGATCGGGCCCGATCGTGATCGGGCAGGCCTGCGAGTTCGACTACTCGGGCACCCAAGCCTGCAAGGCCCTCAAAGAGGAGGGCTACCGGGTCGTCCTGATCAATAGCAACCCGGCCACGATCATGACCGACCCGGAACTGGCCGATCAGACCTACGTCGAGCCGATCACCGTGGAAGTGGTCGAGCAGGTGATCGAGCGGGAACGGCCGGACGCGCTGCTCCCGACGATGGGCGGACAGACGGCGCTGAACACGGCCGTGGGCCTGGCCAAGCGCGGCACGCTCGCCAAGTACAACGTCCAGTTGATCGGCGCTTCGGCCGAGGCCATCCACAAGGCGGAGGACCGGGAGGCCTTCCGCCAGGCCATGTGGAAGATCGGCCTGAAGACGCCGGACAGCGGGATGGCCCGAACCGTCCTTGAAGCCGAACGCCAGATCGAACGGATCGGCTTCCCGGCCATCGTGCGCCCCTCGTTCACGCTCGGCGGAACGGGCGGGAACATCGCCTACAACGTCGAAGAGTTCCGGCGGTGCGTGGAATGGGGCCTGCAGATGAGCCCCGTGGGGGAGGTGCTGATCGAGCAGTCGGTGATCGGCTGGAAGGAATTCGAGCTGGAGGTCATGCGCGACCTCAAGGACAACGTGGTCATCGTCTGCCCGATCGAGAACTTCGACCCGATGGGCATCCACACCGGCGACAGCATCACGGTCGCCCCGGCCATGACCCTGACGGACAAGGAATATCAGGTCATGCGGGACGCGGCGGTGCGGATCATCCGGGAGATCGGTGTGGACACGGGCGGCTCCAACATCCAGTTCGGCGTCCATCCGGAGACCGGCGAGATGGTCGTCATCGAGATGAACCCCCGCGTGTCCCGCAGCTCGGCCCTGGCCTCCAAGGCCACCGGCTTCCCGATCGCCAAGATCGCCGCGAAGCTCGCGGTCGGCTACACGCTGGACGAGATCACCAACGACATCACCCGCGTGACCAAGGCCGCCTTCGAGCCGACCATCGACTACGTGGTGCTCAAGATTCCACGGTTCGCCTTCGAGAAGTTTCCCGGGGCCGACCCCACCTTGACCACCCAGATGAAATCGGTGGGGGAGGCGATGGCGATCGGCCGCACGTTCAAGGAAGCGCTGCAGAAGGCGGTCCGGTCCCTGGAAGTGGACCGGTTCGGGCTCGTCCCGCTCCACGGGCTCGACCGCGGACTCCCGGCCGGCGACGACCGGGCCCACCTGATCGCCAGCGTGAAAGAGGCGCTGCGGGTCCCGCATCCGGACCGGCTCTGGCACCTGGCCGACGCAATGCGCCTCGGCCTGTCGGTCGAGGATCTCCATGCTCTGACGAAGATCGATCCCTGGTTCCTCGATCAGATGCGCGAGATCGTGGAGTTCGAACGCCGCCTGATTGCGGCCACTCATCACCCATCACCCATCACTCATGAACTCATCCGGGAGGCCAAGCAGCTCGGCTTCTCCGATCATCGGATCGGACAGTTGATCGGGATGGATCGGCACGAAGTCCGGCGCCGGCGCCTGGCCGCGGCGACCGGCAGCGGGCCCGTTGCAGTCACCTACAAGCGGGTGGACACCTGCGCGGCGGAGTTCGAAGCGCACACCCCGTACCTCTACTCGACCTACGAACGGGTTTGCGAGGCCCGGCCCACCGGCCGGCGGAAGATCGTCATCCTCGGCGGGGGCCCGAACCGGATCGGACAGGGGATCGAGTTCGACTACTGTTGCGTCCACGCCGCCTTCGCCCTCCGCGAGGAGGGGATCGAGACGATCATGGTCAACTGCAATCCAGAAACCGTCAGCACGGACTACGACACCTCGGACCGGCTGTACTTCGAGCCCCTGACCGAGGAGGACGTGCTGAACATCGTCGAGTGCGAAAAGCCGGTCGGCGTGGTCGTGCAGTTCGGCGGGCAGACGCCGCTCAAGCTGGCGGTGCCGCTGGAGCGGGCCGGCGTGCCGATCCTCGGCACGAGCCCGGACGCGATCGACCGGGCGGAAGACCGGGAGCGGTTCCGGGACCTGCTCGAACGGCTCACGCTGCGGCAGCCGGCCAGCGGCACGGCCCGGTCCGTGGAGGAGGCCCTGCGGATCGCGGCCGCCATCAGTTACCCGGTCATGGTCCGGCCCTCCTACGTCCTGGGCGGACGGGCCATGCGCATCGTCTACGACGAGGCCGGCCTCCGAGCCTACATGGGCTCGGCGGTGACCGCCTCGGCCGATCACCCGGTGCTGATCGACAAGTATCTGGAAGACGCGGTCGAGGTGGACGTGGACGCGATCGCCGACGGCCGCCACGTGGTCGTCGCCGGGATCATGGAACACATCGAGGAAGCGGGCGTCCACTCCGGGGACTCGGCCTGCTCGCTCCCGCCGTATTCGCTGTCCGCGGACATCGTGGCGGAGATTCGTCGCCAGACCGTCGCTCTGGCCAAGGAGCTGGGCGTCGTGGGCCTGATGAACGCGCAGTTCGCGGTCAAGAGCGGGGCGATCTACATCCTGGAGGTCAACCCGCGCGCCTCGCGGACGGTCCCCTTTGTCAGCAAGGCCATCGGAGTCCCGCTGGCCAAGCTGGCCATGAAGGTCATGGCGGGCAAGACGCTCAAGGACCTGGGCTTCACGGAGGCCCCAAGCCCGGCCCACGTGTCGGTCAAGGAGGCCGTCTTTCCGTTCACCAAGTTCGCCGGCGTGGACGTGCTGCTGGGACCGGAGATGAAGTCCACGGGCGAGGTGATGGGGATCGACGGCGACTTCGGCTGGGCCTTCGCCAAGTCGCAGGCGGCGGCCGGGGTCGCGCTGCCCCGCACGGGCAAGGTCTTCCTCAGCGTGAAAGATCAGGACAAGCCGGCCACGCTGGAGATAGCCCGGCAGCTCTCGCGGCTGGGGTTCCTGCTGGAGGCCACCAGGGGGACGGCGGCCTATCTCCAGCAGCACGGCCTGCAAGTGGAGCCGGTCAACAAGGTCAAGGAGGGGCGCCCGCACATCGTGGACCACATCAAGAACGGTGACATCTGTCTGGTCGTGAACACGGTGGGGAGCGAATCGTCGGTCGCCGACTCGGCTTCCATCAGGCGTGAGGCCCTGCAGAAGGGCCTGCCGTACTGTACGACGATGCCCGGCGCCCGCGCCGCGGCCCTGGCGATCGAGGCGACCCTCCGCAAGGGATTGACGATCCGCTCGCTGCAGGAGTATCACGGCGGAACAGGCTAGAGGCGCGAGGCTCGGGGCGTGGGCATCATTTTCTGTGGTCCCTTGCCTCGTGCCATGTGCCTCGCACCCGCACCATAAGCGAGGAGATATGCCGACACCGATCACGAAGAAAGGATACGACGCGCTCAAGGCCGAGCTGGATCGGCTGAAGAAGGTGGAGCGCCCGAAGGTCATCGAGGCCATCGCCGAGGCCCGGTCCCACGGGGACCTGAGCGAAAACGCCGAGTACGAGGCGGCGAAGGAGCGGCAGGGCTTCATCGAGTCCCGCATCACCGAGCTGGAGCGGAAGCTGGCGGACGCCCGCATCATCGACACGTCCAAGCTGGCGAGCGAGACCGTGGTCTTCGGTGCGACCGTGGTGCTGCTGGACGTCGAAGCGAACCAGAAGAAGCAGTACACGCTGGTGGGGCAGGACGAAGCGGACCTCAAGAACGGGAAGATTTCGGTCCAGTCGCCGGTCGGGAAGGCGCTGATCGGGCGCCGCGTCGGCGACCTGGTGGAGGTCACCACCCCGGCGAAGGTCGTGGAGTATGAGATCCGCGAGATCCGGTTTGAAGAACTCTAAACAACCGTGAAAGGTAAAAGGTGAGACGTGAAACGTAAAAGGATTCCTGCACAGCACGTCTCACATTTCACGTCTCACGTCTAACGTCATGGCGAGCGCCATTTCCCTCATCACCCTCCTGACCGATTTCGGCACCCGCGACTACTTCGTGGCCAGCATGAAGGGGGTGATCTTGAACGTGAACCCCCAGGCCCGCATCGTGGACCTTTCCCACGAGGTTGCGCCCCAATCGGTCGAAGAGGCGGCCTATCTCCTCAAATCCTGCTACAAGTACTTCCCGGACGGGACGGTGCACGTGGCGGTCGTGGATCCGGGAGTCGGAAGCAAGCGGCGGCCCTTGCTGGTCTCCACCTCCCGCTACCACTTCGTGGCTCCGGACAACGGGCTCCTGACCTACATCCTCGACGAAGATCTGGGCGTCGAAATCCGCACGATCGAGAACAAGCAGTACCGGCTGGACTCGGAGGGGGCCACCTTCGACGGGCGGGACCTCTTCGCGCCGGCCGCCGCCTGGCTGACCAGGGGCCAGCCGCCCGGCTCCTACGGCCGGCTGATCCGGGACCCGGTGAAGCTGCCGATCAAGGAGCCGGTCGTTCAGGACAAAGTGCTGCGCGGCGAGGTCGTTTACGTGGACCGGTACGGGAACCTGATCTCGAACATCACCCCGCTGCATTTGAAGGAGATTCAGGGAGTAGCGAGGAAGTCCGAGTCGGACTTGACGATCCGGCTCGGCGGCGTGAGCATCCAGGGGCTCGTGACCTGCTACGCGGACGGCGACCGGCACAAACCCCATGCCCTCATCAACAGCAACGGTCAGGTGGAGATTTTCCTCAAGGAAGGCAGCGCCGCCGACGCGTTCAAGTGCGGCCGCGGCGAAAAGATCGACGTCTTCTGAACAGAGGGGAGGGTTCACGATGCGGACCCCACCGATCTATGGTCTCTTCACCGGAGGCCTGACGGTCATCACCCTGCTCTTCCTGGCCGCCGCCTGTTCGACCGTCCCCTTCCAGGCGAAGTATGAAGGGAAACCGGAGATTCCCTCCCTGGACCTCGGGCGCATGCCCATGAAAGCCGCACTGATCATCCCGGATGCAGCCAATCAGACTTTCGCCAGTCCGGAGTTTTCCTGCCCACTACTGACTCACTCCTCCGCGGTGAAGGTTTCCCCCGAGCCTGCTTTGGTTCGGAGCGGCATCCCTGTGTTGTCTCAACTGTTCGACGGGCTCGATTTCTATGCGAGCAAGGCCGAAGTACGGAGCCAGTACGATCTCTATATCGAGGCGACGCCCCCGGCGCTGAGGTTTGCGGAAGGAGATTGTGACACGGCCACCCATTTCATCCTGGAGCTCACTGGCATCGGGACTCCTTTCGGGATCATGGCGCACTTCGAATCCCTTCCCGACATCAAAGGCGTATTCGAGACGACGGTCACCGTGCAGGATCGCCAAGGGAACAGGCTGCTGCCCGATTCGCCGTTCAGGGCCGAGGGAACGGTTCTGTGGGGAAACAACTTGGTTCCCCAGTTGAAATCGGATGCGAGCGTGGGGAAGAACGTCGAGTACCTCATGGGCAAGCTCTTCAAGGAGGTTGCCGTCGGCCTCAACTCCTCGTCCAAGCTCCAGCAATATGCCCGGACGGTCAAACAGGAATCCGCCCCGCTGCTCGCCCGACCGCCAGCCGCACCGGAGCGAGCAACCGGGTCCTCCGTGCCGGACGTGGACATCCCGCCGGCGGCCATGACCAGGGCGAGCAAGAATCGGCATGCGGTCGTGATCGGGATCGAGCAGTACCGGCAGAAGCTGCCGCAGGCCGATTATGCGGCCAACGATGCCCGCGTTATGGCCGAGTATTTGACGAAGGTGCTGGGATATCCGGAGGAAAATATCGCGGTGCTGCTGAATGACAAGGCGGCCAGGACCGACCTAGAAAAATATTTCGAAGGTTGGCTCCCCAATCGGGTGGAGAAGGGCGATTCGGTCTTTGTCTATTTCTCCGGGCACGGCGCCCCCAATCCCAAGACGGGCAAGGCCTTTCTCGTCCCCTATGACGGAGACCCCTCGTTCGTGGATCAGACCGGCTATCCGCTGGACCGACTGTATGACCGTCTCGCCAAGCTCCCGGCCAAGGAGATCGTCGTGGTCCTGGACTCCTGTTTCTCAGGAGCCGGCGGGCGATCGGTGATCGCCAAAGGCATGCGGCCGATGGTCCTGTCCATCGAGAACCCGGTCCTGGCGGGCGGGAAGACCGCCGTGATCGCGGCGAGCTCCGGCGACCAGGTCTCCAGCACCTACGACCAGTACAAGCACGGGCTCCTGACCTATTACCTGTTGCGGGGGTTGCGCGGGGAGGCGGACCGTGATCAAACCGGAACGGTTGATCTGGCCGAACTGTTCGAGTACCTGAAACCCCAGGTGGAGCGGACGGCGCGGCGCGAGTTCAACAACGAGCAGACCCCGCAGCTCCTCGGCAGCCCCGACCTGCTCAAGCGCGGCGTCCGGCTGATTGACCGGCCCAAGCCGTAGCGTCTCCTCGCTAGGGTCCCGCCCTCATCCCGGTCGAACAACCCAACAGGCTGCTCAAAAAGGTCTCCGGCAAGGCCGCAGGGAAGTCCGGCCCCCGAGGCGTACTCTTGGGCGGTACGTTGAGGGGAACGGGGAACGGCGGGGACCCGTTGCGAGGCTTCGTGCAACGGGTGGAGAGAACGAAGCTGGAGGGCTTTTTCAGCAGCCTGCCTATTTCCAGAGGGCGATGCCACCGTAGAGCCCCGCCTCGTTGGGAACGATCGTCACGTCGGCGGGGAGGGGAATCGTGATGTGCTTGGTGTTGCCGCCGCCGATGTAGAGCCGGTCGTAGTTGAACACCCGGCCGAGCGTCTTGATGGCGCGCGCGAGCCGCTTGTTCCACTTGGCTGGCCCCACCTTCTTGAGCGCCGCGTTGCCGAGCTGGTCCTCGTAGGTCTTTCCCCGCCGGAACGGATGGTGCCCCAGCTCCAGGTTTGGCACGAGGCGGCCGTCCACAAAGAGAGCGGAGCCCATGCCGGTTCCCAGGGTGATGACCAGTTCGACGCCTTTTCCGGCAATGGCCCCGAAGCCCTGCACGTCGGCGTCGTTGGCCACGCGCACCGGCTTCCGCAGCAGCCGGCTCAAGGCGCTGGCGAGCTTGTGGCCTTGCCAGGCCCCATCCAGGTTCGGCGCCGTGACCGTGACGCCGTTCCGCACGACGCCGGGGAAGCCGACGGACGCCCGATCGAACGTCCCTTTCGCCTTGGCGAGCCCGACGATGACGTCCAGCACCGCCTTCGGGGTGGCCGGCTTGGGGGTCTTGACCCGCGCGCGGGTCGTGAGCGGCTTGCCCCGCTCGTCCAGCACGAGCGCCTTGACTCCGCTTCCGCCGATGTCCACGGAGAGGGTCCGCGGGGAACCGGCCTGCTCCGTCTTGGCCATGGTGCGTTGACCCCTTTATCCCAACAGAGCCCGCCACCTGGCCAGATAGTCCTGGACTGTCATGACGAACGTCCCGTGGCTCCAGGTCAGGGGCGAAACGGAGAGGGGAGCGTGGGTGTTGGGATGCACCTGCTCCGCGAGGACTCCGGACGGCAACCCGTGCCTGGCGCACCATTCCAGCAGCTCGACCGCCGGTTTGAGGTCCTGGCGCGACCTGGCCGTGGCAATCATCCACTGCGCCAGCCAGAGCGTGCAGATGAACCAGGGATTGCCCGGCACGTTCGCCAGGTCCTGGCTCTGCTGGTGATAGTAGTCGTTGTCGTAGCGCGCGACCCCGCCCACCCCGGTCTTGATCCAGAGACGCTCCTGCACCGCCTTCATGGTCTTGACGATGCGCCAGTCGTCGGCCGGGAACATGCCGAAGTGCCAGAGCCCGTAGAGGGACGCGTCGATCGTCTCGTCGAACTCCCAACTTCCGTCCGGCCTGCGGTTGGCCATGCGCACGAAACGGTCCCGCTCCGGCCGAAAGAGCACCGTCTCGACCCCGGCTTTCATCTGGGCCGCGGCGGCCTCGTACTGGTCGGCCACCGCCGACTCGCCGAAGGCCCTGGCGAATTTCGCCGCCGCCGTCAAACCGGCCCAGACCGCCGCCGTGGTGAAGGCCAGCACGCCGCGTCGCTCCTCCCACAAATCGTAGGACGGCAGCGGCAGGCCAGTCCGCTGGTCGCGGTACGACGCGAGGAAATTGGCCGCCCGGATGATGAGGGAGCGGTAGAGCGGCTTGACGTACTCGATGTCCTTCCACTTCTCGAAGTGCTTCCAGAGCGCCCACAGGACGAGCGCGGTCTCGTCCTCCTGGATCGGCAGGTCCTTGCGGCCGTCCCTCATCCACGGGTGCCAGCTCGAGGCCAGGGTCCGGTCCGGATTGTACTTGTGGAGCAGGTACCCCTCCTTGCTGATCACGTCCCGGCAGAACTTGTAGAACAGCCGGGTGATGTCCAGGTAGCCGGCCATGTCCAACGCGTAGGCCACCAGCGCCCCGTCCCTCGGCCACATGTAGGAATAGGTGTCGCGCACCGAGGAGGCGATGTCCGAGTCGTTCGCGGCCAGGATCGCTCCCTCGTTGTCGACCTGCGTCCGCAAAATGAGGAGGCTGAGCAGATACAGGCGGCTGACGTCCTCGGACAGGTCGGCGAACTGGGGCCGGTGCGTATCCAGCCAGAGGTGCCAATAGGAGGAGGTCCGATTGAGGAAGCTCCAGGGCCCCCGCTGGCGCACCGCGCGGTTGATGCGGGTGACCTCTTCGAAGTCCGGGCCCACGGCGAGCCAGTAGTAGGCGCTCTGAGTGGTCTGGGCGGGCAGGGTGAGGTGCAGCGCGACGGTCGAGTCCACCGAGCCCTGGGCGATCGGGTTGCCGGAGAGGATGCCGTCCTCCGCGTCCCGCCAAGTGCCCTGGAGGTTGTGGACCCCCTTGTGCCCGCAGGCCCACTGCTGGAGGCCGATGTGCCATCCCTCCACCGAGTCCTTGGCGTCCTCCGGACGCTTTCCCGGCGTGGCCCCGTTGATCAGGAACCAGCGGGGACCCTTGTAGTGGTAGACCGCGCGCCGCTCCGGCTCGTAGTAGGCCGTGTCGCCGACCTCGTGCGAGGCGATGTGCAGGTCGTGGTGGAAGAACAGCCGGACTTGCCGCTCCCGGTCGAGCCGGTTGTTCACGTCAACGCGCCGCAGGTACAGGTTCTCGTGGAAGTCCACCGCGTCGTGGCACACGAGATCGAGCTGCAGGTCGGGATGCGAAAGCTGAACCTCCGTGACCAGGGTCTCGTGCGCGTAGCACATCGTGCGGGACCAGCCGGGATCGTCCAGCCACTTGAAGACCCCGTCCGCCCAGACCCCGAAGCGGAAGACCTGGCCCTTGGAATGGTTTTCCAGGCCGACGTGCGGCCAGTAGAGATCCCGCAGTTGGTAGTTGCAGTCGAAGTTGACGAGCAGGGAGCCGTTTCCGATCGGCAGATCGCGGGGCATGCTCCACCTTCGCGGGCGAGGGACACAAGACCCAGGCGACGCGGGAACACGGGGACGCGGGGATACGCAGGTCACCCTGTCGCCCCTTCGCCGCGTCTCCGTGTCGGTTACCTCTCGCCTCGTGCCTCTGACCACGCGCCTAGTTCAATCGCGTAGCCAGTATACACCACAGGGAATCGCTGTCATCTTTTTCCTTGCTCCGTCACCGCCCGGATCGCCTCGCGGACGATCGCGACCATGAGCGCCAGCTCCCGGACGGTTGCCACGAGGGGCGGCATCAGAACGATCACGTTCCCCAATGGCCTGAGGAGCAGCCCGCGTTCCCTGGCCTCCATCGCCACCCGGTGGCCGATGCGCGCCTCGAGCGGGTAGGGGGCCTTGGTCTTCCTGTCCCGCACCAGTTCGATCCCGACCATGAAACCCCTCTGCCGGATGTCCCCGACGTGGGACAGGCGGGCCAGCGGACGCAGGAGCCGGCCGAGCGCCCTGACCTTCGGCTGCAGGCGGGCGAGGGTCCGCTCCCTGCGGAAGATCTCCAGATTGGCGAGCGCCACCGCGCACCCCAGGGGATTGCCGGTATAACTGTGCCCGTGGAAGAAGGTCTTCCAGTCTCGGTACTCGCCCAGGAAAGCCTGATAGATCTCCTCGGTCGCGAGGGTCGCGCCCAGCGGCAGATAGCCGCCGGTCAATCCCTTGCTGATCGCCATGAGGTCCGGCGTGACCCCTTCGTGCTCGCAGGCGAACAGGCGGCCGGTCCGTCCGAAGCCGGTCGCCACCTCGTCGGCGATTAGGAGCACCCGGTATCTGGTGCAGAGCTCGCGGATACGCCGGAGATACCCGGGCGGAGCCGTGATCATGCCGGCCGCCGCCTGCACGAGCGGCTCGATCACGAGACCGGCCAGGTCCCGGTGGCGGCGCATGAGCGTCTGCTCGATCGGCTCCAGGCAGGCCAGCTTGCAAGAGGGAAAGGTCCGCTTGAGCGGACAGCGGTAGCAGTAGGGAGGCTCGGCGACAAGGGTCGGAAAGAGCAGGGGCCGGAACCGCCCTTGGAACAACTCGATCCCGCCCACGCTCATGGCACCGGCCGTGTCCCCGTGGTAGGCGAGGGCGAGGTGCAGGAAGGTCCGTTTGGGCCCGGCATTTGGGCGCCGCTGCCGCCAGAACTGCACGGCCATCTTCAACGCCACTTCCACGGCGGTGGACCCGTCGTCGGAGTAGAAGACCCGGGTCAGGCCCGGCGGCGCCAGCCGGACCAGCTCCCGCGCGAGCCGGATGGCCGGCGGATTGGAGAGGCCCAGCAGGGTGCTGTGGGCGATCTTGGTCAGTTGTCCGTGCAGCGCCCGATCGAGCGCCGGGTGCCGGTGGCCGTGCACGTTGACCCAGAGGGAAGAGACGCCGTCCAGATAGCGGCGGCCCTGGCTGTCGAACAGGTAGGGCCCCTTGCCCCGCTCGATGATCAGCGGCTCTTCCCGCTCCCATTCCCGCATCTGGGTGAAGGGATGCCAGAGATACCGGCGGTCCCAATCGGCAAGCGGCTCCCGGCCATTCATCGTTCCACCCCTAGCCCCGCGCCCCGGACCTCGGGCGGGTCTCCCCATAAAGTCGGCGGATTATACGGGCCGGCTTCGTCTTTGACAACCTGCGGTCGAACGTCTATAATGGGCCGATTTCTTCAGCATGAGCAAGGACTTGCAAAGCCTCATCCGGAACTTTTCCATTATCGCCCATATCGATCACGGGAAATCGACCCTCGCTGACCGGTTTCTGGAAGTGACCGGTGCCATCACCGCCCGAGAGTCCCGCGACCAGATCCTGGACGCCATGGACCTCGAACGTGAGCGGGGCATTACGATCAAGGCCCATGCAGTGGCGATCCGGTACAAGGCGGACGACGGGCAGACCTACGCCCTGCACCTGATCGATACGCCCGGGCACGTGGACTTCACCTATGAGGTCTCCCGGAGCCTGGCCGCTTGCGAAGGGGCCCTGCTCCTCGTGGACGCGTCCCAGGGAGTCGAAGCCCAGACGATCGCGAACGCCCATCTGGCCATGGCCAACAACCTGACGATTCTCCCGGTGATCAACAAGATCGACCTGCCGAGCGCGGACGTGGAGGGCGTCAAGCACCAGATCCAGGAGGTGCTGGGCCTGGACGCGAAGGACGCCCTGCTCGTCAGCGCGAAGGAGGGGCGCGGCGTGCGCGAGGTGCTCGAAGCCGTCGTCGCGCGCATTCCGCCGCCTTCGGGCCGCGCCGACAAGCCGCTCAAAGCCCTGATCTTCGACTCCTGGTTCGACAACTACCAGGGGGTCATCGTGCTGACGCGCGTCATTGACGGCCAGATCAGGCCCGGGACGAAGATCCGGCTGATGTCCAACAACAAGCTCTTCGAGGTCACCGAGGTCGGAGTGTTCGCCCCCAAGCGCACGAAGACCGACCGGCTGGCCACCGGCGAGGTCGGCTACGTCTGCGCCAACATCCGGGAGGCGGCGGACACGAAGATCGGGGACACGATCACCGAGGCCGGCCGGCCCACCGACGCGCCGTTCCCCGGCTACAAGGAGGTCAAACCGCTCGTCTTCTGCGGCCTGTACCCGACGGACACCGCGCAGTTCGAGAACCTGCGGGACGCCCTGCAGAAGCTCCGGCTGAACGACTCCTCGTTCGTTTACGAGCCGGAGACCTCCCTCGCGCTGGGCTTCGGCTTCCGCTGCGGCTTCCTGGGCCTGCTGCACATGGAAATCATCCAGGAGCGGCTGGAGCGTGAGTACGGGCTGACGCTGATCACGACCGCGCCCACCGTGGTCTACCAGGTCCTGACCACGGCCGGCGATATCCTGTCCATCGACAACCCCGCGAAGCTGCCCTCGCCCTCTTCGATCGAAAGCTTCGAGGAACCGTTCATCCTGATCACGATCATCACCCCCGAGCGGTACGTGGGCAACGTCCTGCAACTCTGCCAGGAGAAGCGCGGCGTCCAAAAGGGGCTCCAGTACCTGGACCCCACGCGCGTGATGCTGACATACGAGCTGCCGCTCAACGAGGTCATCCTGGATTTCTACGACCGGCTGAAGTCCAAGACCCAGGGCTACGCCTCGCTGGACTACGAATTCATCGGCTATCGGGAGTCGGACCTGGTCAAGGTGGACATGCTGCTGAACGGGGAGACGGTGGACGCGCTGTCGTTCATCACGCACCGGGAGAAGGCGCAGATCCGGGGCCGGCAGCTCGCCGAGAGGATGAAGGAGTTGATCCCCAAACAGATGTTCGAGGTGGCGATCCAGGCGGCGATCGGCAGCAAGGTGATCGCCCGCGAGACCGTGGGGGCCCTGCGGAAGAACGTGACGGCCAAATGTTACGGCGGCGACATCACGAGAAAGCGCAAACTGTGGGAGAAGCAGAAAGAGGGCAAGAAACGGATGAAGCAGGTGGGCCGGGTGGAAGTGCCGCAGGAGGCGTTTCTCGCGCTCCTGAAGGTGACGGGCGAGTGACCATGGAACCGAATCCGTCGGGGATCGAGGAGGGGCGGAGCGCCTCGGCGGAAGCCGCCGCCGCGCCGGGACCGGAGGGGAACGGCGCCGCGGCGGCGACCGCGGTCGCCCAGGCGCCGCCCGCCCGCAAGTCGGTCCTGCGCGAGTACGCCGAGGCCATCGTCGTGGCCATGCTGCTCGCCTTCGCGATCCGCGTGTTCGTGGTCCAGGCCTTCAAGATTCCGTCCGGCTCGATGATCCCGACGCTGCTGATCGGGGACCACATCCTGGTCAGCAAGCTGTCGTACGGCGTCCAGTGGCCGGCCGACTGCAAGGTCAAGATGGCCTTTCCGCCCCTCACCTGCTACGCCTCCCGCACGCTGGTCTCCTTCGGCCAGCCGCAGCGGGGCGACGTGATCGTCTTCCGCTATCCGGAGGACGAGGACAAGGACTTCATCAAGCGGATCGTCGGGCTGCCCGGCGACAAGATCGAGATCCGGAACAAGGTCGTGCACGTGAACGGGGTCCCGTTCGAGGACCAGGCCTTCACCCAGCGGGTGGATCCCGGCACCATTGACGGCACGATCAATCCGCGGGACAATTTCGGCCCGGTGACCGTCCCCGAGCAGGCCTACTTCGTGATGGGGGACAACCGGGACCAGAGCCTGGACAGCCGGTTCTGGGGCTTCGTCAGCGCCGAGAAGATCAAGGGCAAGGCTTTCCGGATCTATTGGTCCTGGAGCGGGCAGGGCGATTGGAAACAGTGGGTCAGATGGGAACGACTCGGCAAGGCCATCCGGTAAGAACAGGTTGTGAATGTTGAATTGTGAGTGTTGAGTTGAACTCAAAACTGAAAACTCAAAACTCAAAACTGATCCCCCACATCCAGCGGTTTCCCCAGGCGTCCGTCCTGGTCGTGGGGGACCTGATCCTCGACCATTACGTCTGGGGCAAAGTCAGCCGGATCTCGCCCGAGGCGCCCGTGCCGGTCGTGCACGTCCATTCGGAGTCGCTCCAGCTCGGGGGCGCGGCCAACGTGTACAACAACATCCTCGCGCTGGGCGGCAAGGCCGACATCTGCGGGGTCGTCGGCGCCGATGAGGGAGGCCGGCAGCTCTTGAAGGAGCTGGGCGTCCTGCGGCAGGGACGGGGAGGGGTCGTGATCGACCCGGACCGGCCCACCACCAGGAAGACCCGGGTGGTCGCCCACAACCAGCAGGTCGTCCGGTACGACGTGGAGCGGCGGTCGGACATCAAGGAGCCGATCCAGCGCCGCATCGTCCGGTACGTGGAATCGCGGCTTCGCGAGATCTCCTGCCTGGTCGTCTCCGACTACGCCAAGGGCGTCGTGACGGCCCCGCTCATGGCGGAGCTGACCCGGCTGGCATCCCTCCGGCGCATCCCGATCATCGTGGATCCAAAGGTGGAGCACTTCGCCTATTACAAGGGCGTGACGGTCGTGACCCCGAACCACCTGGAGGCGACCCAGGCGGCCGGCCTGCACGGCGAGGACGATCGGACCATCACGGAGGCGGGCGAGATCATCCGGCAGCGGCTCGGCTGCCGGTCGGTCCTGATCACCCGCGGCGAGAAGGGGATGAGCCTGTTCGAGTCCGACGGAGCCAGCCGCCACATCCCGACGGTGGCCCGGCAGGTCTACGACGTGACCGGTGCCGGCGACACGGTGATCGGCACCCTGGCCCTCGCGCTCGCGACCGGCGCCGCCATGCCGGACGCCGCCGTGCTGGCCAACCACGCGGCGGGGATCGCGGTCGGCATGGTCGGAACCGCGACGGTCACGGCCGCGCAGCTCACCGAGGCGCTCGCCCATGCCTAGCAGGCCGTTGGTCACGGTCGTGATTCCGGCGCGGCACGGCTCCTCGCGGTTTCCCGGCAAGCCGCTGGTCCGGCTCCTCGACAAGCCCCTGATCCAGCACGTCTACGAGCGGGCGCAGAGCGCCCGGTGCGTCGACCGGGTTCTCATCGCGACCGACGATCCCCGCATCGCGGAAGCCGTGACGGCCTTCGGAGGCGCCGTGGTCCTGACCGGGGAGCCCTACCGGACCGGGACGGATCGGGTGGCGGGCGTGGCCCGGAAGCTGGACGGGGAGGTCTTCGTCAACCTGCAGGGGGACGAGATCGCGCTGGACTCAGGCCTGTTCGAGGACCTCGTGCTCCCGTTCCTGGAGAGTGGGGCGGGGATGGGCACGTTGAAGCGCCGGCTGACCGCGGCGGAAGAGATCCGGAACCCGGCCATCGTGAAGGTCGTGACGGACGAGCGGGGCGACGCCCTGTATTTTTCGCGCGCGCCGATTCCCTATGAGCGGGACCAGCCGGAGGGCGTCGGCTCCAACGGGTTGCATTCCATCCATCTCGGCATTTACATTTACACGCGTGACACGCTGTTCCGGTTCGCGTCGCTGCCGACCGGCCGCCTGGAAGACGCGGAGAAGCTCGAGCAGCTCCGCGCGCTCGAGCACGGCATTCGCATCCGGGTGTGGGAGACGGCCCACCCCTCGCTGCGGATCGACACGCCGGCCGATCTGGAGGAGGCCGCCGGGGTCCTCAAACGGCTGGCACCCTGCCCATGATCGCCGGGATCGTGACGGACATCGCGAGCGTCCCGACCACCGACTCGTTCCGCTAGCATGAGGAGGGCCATGGCCACCACCAGCAAATTCATCTTCGTGACCGGCGGCGTGGTGTCGTCCCTGGGAAAGGGGCTGGCGTCCGCCTCGATCGGCAACCTGCTGGAGAGCAGGGGGCTCAAGATCACGTTCCTCAAGCTCGACCCGTACATCAACGTGGATCCCGGCACGATGAACCCCTACCAGCACGGGGAGGTCTTCGTGACCGACGACGGAGCCGAGACCGACCTGGATCTGGGCCACTACGAACGGTACACCTCGCTCACGCTGAGCAAGGCCAACAACCAGACCACCGGCCGCATCTACAACTCGGTGATCACGAAGGAGCGGCGCGGCGACTACCTGGGCGGGACCGTGCAGGTGGTGCCGCACATCACCGACGAGATCAAGCGCGCGATCCTGACCGTGGCCGAAGGGGTGGACGTGACGATCGTCGAGATCGGAGGGACGGTCGGCGACATCGAGAGCCTCCCGTTCCTGGAGGCGATCCGGCAGATGCCCTACGACGTCGGCCGCGAGAACGTCCTCTACGTCCATTTGACGCTCGTGCCCTACATCGGCGCCTCCGGCGAGCTCAAGACCAAGCCCACCCAGCATTCGGTCAACAAGCTGCGGGAGATCGGCATCCAGCCCAACGTCCTCTTGTGCCGCACGGACCGGTACCTGCCCCCGGACCTCAAGGAAAAGATCGCCCTGTTCTGCAACGTGGAGAAGGGCGCGGTGATCACGGCCAAGGACGTGGAGACGGTTTACGAGGTGCCGATCGTGTTCCGCAAGGAGGGGCTGGACGAGCTGATCGTCCGCCTGCTGAAGCTGGAGACGGGCCCGCCGAACCTGCGCGAATGGGACGCGATGGTCCAGAAGATCAAGTATCCCAAGCACGAGGTCACGGTCGCGCTGGTGGGCAAGTACGTGGGGTTGAAGGAGTCCTACAAGAGCCTCACCGAGGCGCTCGTGCACGGGGGCATCGACCACGAGACGCGCGTGCACGTCCACTGGGTCGAGTCCGACGAGCTCCACCGCACCGGCACCGAGCGGCTCCTCCGGGACGCGGACGGCATCCTGATCCCCGGCGGGTTCGGCGTGCGCGGCATCGAAGGCAAGATCGAGACGATCCGCTACGCGCGCGAGCGGGGCGTGCCCTTCTTCGGCCTCTGCCTGGGGATGCAGTGCGCGGTGATCGAGCTGGCCCGCCACGTGGCCGGTCTGGCCGGCGCGAACAGCTCCGAGTTCGACCCGCACACGCCGCACCCGGTGATCGATCTGATGGCGGACCAGCGGTCCGTGCAGGACAAGGGCGGCACGATGCGGCTCGGCGCCTACCCCTGCCGCATCCTGGAGGGCTCCGCGGCCCACAAGGCCTACGGGGTCACCGAGGTCCGGGAGCGGCACCGCCACCGGTACGAGTTCAACAACGCCTACCGGGACCAGTTGACCAGCCACGGCCTCGTCCTGAGCGGGCTCTCGCCGGACGGGCGCCTCGTCGAGATCGTCGAGCTCAAGGAGCATCCCTGGTTCCTGGCCACCCAGTTCCATCCGGAGTTCACCTCCCGCCCGCACCGGCCCCATCCGCTCTTCAGCGCCTTCGTGGGTGCGGCCCTGCGGCGGAAGTGCGGGCACTGATGAGGGCGTGTTGCGTGATTCGTGAAGCGTCGTTCGTGAGCGAAGACGAGAGACGCTTCACGAGAGACGAGGGACGAGGCTATGCTGCACGAAGTTGACCTGGGCCCGTTCAAAGTCGGGGCTGCCCACCGCCACTTCCTGATCGCCGGCCCCTGCGTGCTCGAGAGCGAGCGGCTCGCCCTCGAGACCGCCGGGCGGATCGCCGAGATCACCCGCGCGCTCGGCATGCCCTACGTCTTCAAGTCCTCCTACGACAAGGCCAACCGGAGCTCGATCGCGTCCTTCCGGGGGCCGGGCCTCGAGCCGGGCCTCGCCCTGCTGCGGAAGATCCGGGAGGAGGTGGGGGTGCCGGTGCTCACGGACGTCCACACGGCGGAGGAAGCCGCCCAGGCAAGCGAGGTCGTGGACGTGCTCCAGATCCCGGCCTTCCTCTGCCGGCAGACCGACCTGCTCATCGCCGCGGCCAAGACCGGCCGCGCCGTGAACGTGAAGAAGGGCCAGTTCCTGTCCCCCTGGGAGATGGGCAACGTCGTCCAGAAGCTGGAAGAGAGCGGCACCACCCGGATTCTCCTGACCGAGCGGGGCGCCTCGTTCGGCTACAACAACCTCGTCGTGGACATGCGCTCGTTCCCGGTCATGCGGAGCTTCGGCTACCCGGTCGTCTTCGACGCCACGCACAGCGTGCAACTGCCGGGCGGGGCGGGGACCAAGTCCTCCGGGCAGCGGGAGTTCATCGGGCCGCTGGCGAGCGCCGCGGCCGCCGCGGGCTGCGACGGCTTCTTCATGGAAGTGCATCCCGATCCTGATCAAGCCCTGTCCGACGGGCCGAACATGGTCCCGCTCCACCAACTGAAGCCTCTCCTGGAACGGCTGCTCCGGATCTGCGCCGCGGCGGGGAAGGGGCCGGAGGGAGCCGCATGAGCGTCGAGCACGGGAAGCGGGTGCTGGAGATCGAAGCCCGGGCGATCGCCGGCCTGATCGGCCGCCTGGACGACCGGTTCACCAAGGCCGTCGCGGCGCTCCACGACTGCGCCGGCAAGGTGGTGGTCTCGGGGATGGGGAAATCCGGCCTCATCGGCCAGAAGATCGCGGCCACCCTCGCGAGCACGGGCACG
Organism: Nitrospirota bacterium; assembly: GCA_040757595.1. NCBI lineage: Bacteria > Pseudomonadati > Nitrospirota > Nitrospirota bacterium. The sequence continues at coordinate 151,958 of JBFLWP010000007.1, forward strand.
CCGGCCTTCTTCCTGCATCCGGCTGAAGGCATCCACGGAGACCTGGGGATGCTGGCGCGCCGCGACGTGCTGCTGGCCATCTCCAACAGCGGGGAGACCGAGGAGATCCTCAAGCTCCTCCCGTTCGTCAAGCGGCTGAACGTCCCCGTGATCGCGCTGACCGGCCGGGTCCAGTCCACCCTGGCGAAGAACAGCGACGTGGTGCTGGACGTCTCGGTGAGCGAGGAGGCCTGTCCCATGGGCTTGGCCCCGACCGCCAGCACGACCGCCACGCTGGCCATGGGGGACGCCCTCGCGATCGCGCTCCTCCAGAAGCGCGGCTTCAAGGAGGAGGACTTCGCCCAATTCCATCCCGGCGGCACCCTCGGCCGACGCCTGCTGCTCAAGGTCCGCGACCTCATGCACCAGGGACCGGCGGTCCCGCTGGTGCCCGAGCAGGCCTCCGCCAGGGACGCGATCCTGGAGATGACGGGCAAGAAGCTGGGTATGACCACGGTCGTGGACGCGTCCGGACGGCTCCTGGGCGTGATCACGGACGGGGACCTGCGGCGGATCCTCGAACGGGGAGTGGACGTGGCCGTCGCCAAAGCCGGGGAGCTGGCAACCAGGCGTCCCAAGACGATCGGCCCGGACGAGCTGGCCGCCCGCGCGGTCCAGATCATGGAGCAACATTCGATCACCTCGCTCGTGGTGGTGGAAGAAAACCGCCGCATCGCCGGCGTCATCCACCTGCACGACCTGCTGAAAAGCGGCATCGTCTGAATCGAACCGAACCGGACGGGCGTCATGCGGATCACGGATGCGGTCAAGCAGCCGCCGGCGGTCGGAGCGGCAGGTCCTGAGGCCAAGGAATCGCGCCTGACCCTGGCCAACCTGCTGACCTTCGCCCGCATCCTGCTGATCCCGGTCTTCGTCCTCCTCTTCATCAACCCGACCCCGGAGCGGTCCCTGGCGGCGGCGATGGTCTTCGTCGTGGCCGCCGTGACCGACCTGCTGGACGGGTACATCGCCCGGCGGCGGGGGGAGATCACCCGGCTCGGCCGGCTGCTGGATCCGATCGCCGACAAGCTGCTGGTCCTCTCCGGCTTGATCCTGCTCGTGCAATTCGACCGGGTGATCGCGCTGGTCGCGATCCTGATCATCGCCCGCGAGGTGGCGGTCACGGGCATCCGGGCCATCGCGGCGGCGGACGGGGTGGTGCTCTCCTCGGAGACGATCGGCAAGTGGAAGATGGCCCTGCAGGTCGTCGCCGTCGTCCTGCTGATCCTGGACGACGGGCGGGGGGGGCTGGTGCCCGTCTCGTGGAACCTCCATCCGCTGGGGACCGGCCTGCTGTACCTGGCCCTGGGGCTGGCGTTGGTGTCCGGCGGCCGCATCCTCATGAGCTTCTGGCGTGAGGTCGCGATCAAGAAGCTCTAGCGATTCTTGAACGATTCCATGACCCCATCCGGCTGGCTGCCGATCGTCCTGGCCCTCGCCGGCTATCTTCTGGGCTCGATCCCGTTCGGCGTGATCGTGGCCAAGGGACTAGGCACCGTGGACCCGCGCACGGCCGGCAGCCGGAACATCGGGTTTACCAACGTCCTCCGGGTCTGCGGCAAGAAGGCCGGCGTCCTGACTCTGCTCGGAGACGTGGGAAAGGGCTGGCTCCCGGCCTGGGCTGCGGGCGCACTGCTGAATCAGGAGGCCGCGATCATGGCGGTCGCCCTGGCTCCCATCCTGGGGCACCTGTTCCCGCTGTTCTTAGGATTCCGCGGCGGCAAGGGGGTGGCGACGGCCCTCGGTTCGGTGCTCGGCCTGGTTCCCTGGCTGGGCGGGCTGCTACTCCTGACCTGGCTGGTTGTCGCCGGCCTCTGGCGCTATTCGTCCGGGGCAGCCTTGATGGCGTTCAGCCTGCTGCCCTTGGCCTCCTTAGCCTCGGGACAGAGCCGGGGGTTCCAGGTGTTCACGTGGATCGTGGCTGGGCTGATCATCCTGCGGCACCAAGGGAATATCGTGAGGCTGTGGCAGGGTACGGAGCCAAGGATCGGCCAACATACGAGTTAACATAATCGTTCTTATCCGACATTTATTGAACCATCAACCCCGGTTAAGCGAGCTGCTATGGCTGCCGAATTCCTCCAGCGCGTCCGCAAGGAGCTGACCCTCACCCTCACGGGGCTCCACGAGTCTGTCCTGGCTGTCTCGGAGCGGGTCAACCGCAAGGTGCAGACCTTGAAGCTCCACTGGAAGGCCGCAACGATCAGCCGGCAGATTGACGACCTGCACCGTGAAGCCGGCACCGTCCTGGCCGACCGGCTGGCCCCGGACGTGACGCCGGCCCAAGCCGACCAGGACCCGTCCCCGACGCTGGCTGCGGCGTCCTCGCGGCTCCGGCTCCTCAAGGGCGAGTTGGCACAGGTCGAGGCCCTGATCCGGGAACTGGAAGCCGAAAGCCTCCAGGAGGAGCTCCTCCTGCTGCAACGGGACCTCTTCACCCGGTCGGCCACCATTGAGCGGATCGCCGTGCCGCAAGGTTCGCCGGTCGTCGGCCAGCCGGCCGGGCACCTGGGCTTGCCGCCGGACGTCCGTCTGGTGGCCGTGCTGCGGGGGCCGGCCCTGCTCACGGCGGCCGAGAGCGTCGTCCTCCGAACCGGCGACATCGTCGTCCTGCTCGGGCCGCGCGGCGAGATGCCGGCCGCCCGGTCCCTGTTTTCCGAGAAACAGCGTATCCGAGCCTGATACAATAACGGTAGACGGTCGCCTGGCCTCGTCACTCCCGCTCGGTCGGGAACAACGGAGCGTCCACCATGGAGATTCGATCCGCATCGGTCCGCCTGTTCGTCTCGGTCTGGTCCGTCCTCGTCCTGTCCCTGCCCTGGGCCGCACCCGCGGCCGGCGCGCCGGCGCCGCCGACCGAGAGCGGCGGCCTCCGCCTGCTCGAGGAGTTCCAGAGCGTCATCACGGATCTCGCCGAGCGGGTGAAGCCGTCGGTCGTCAACATCCTCCCCGTCCAGGGTCCGGGCCGGTCGAAGGACGCCCCGCGCGAGCGCCAGCCGAATTCCCCGGGGACCGGCTCGGGCGTCATCGTCGATCCGCACGGGTACATCATGACGAACAACCACGTGGTGGGCGACGCCGGCGAAGTGGAAGTCCGCCTCTCGGACAAGACCAAGTTCGTCGCGCAGGTGGTCGGCAAGGACCCGGACACGGACCTCGCGGTCCTGAAGGTCGCCACCGACCGGACCCTCCCCGCCGCCGCGTTCGGCGATTCGGCCTCCGTGAAGGTCGGCCAGTGGGTGCTGGCGGTGGGCAACCCGTTCGGCCTGGACCGGACCGTGACGCTGGGAGTCGTGAGCGGGATCGGGCGGGAGAACATGAACCTCTCCCGCTACGAGAATTTCATCCAGACGGACGCCTCCATCAATCCCGGCAACTCGGGCGGGCCGCTGTTCAACATCCGCGGCGAGGTCGTCGGGATCAACACGGCGATCATCAACTTCGCCCAGGGCATCGGCTTCGCGATCCCGTCGAACATGGCCAAGCAGGTCTATCAGCAACTGGTGTCGCGCGGCAAGGTGATCCGCGGCTGGCTGGGGGTCGGGATTCAGCCGGTGACGGCGGAGCTGGCCAGCAAGTTCGGAGGGACCGAGGGCGAAGGGGTGCTGGTCAACGAGGTGTTCGAGAACGATCCGGCGGCCCGGGCCGGGATCAAGCCGGGCGACATCATCACGAAGGTGGACGGGAAGCTGGTGGACACGCCCAACGCCCTGTCCCGGCTGATCGCCCAGCTCGAGCCGGGGGCGACCGCGTCGGTCGAGGTGATCCGAGACAGCCAGCGCCTGACCCTGTCGGTTTCCCTGGCCGAGCGGCGCGAGAACCCGGTGGTCGCCTCGCTCCCCCCGGCCTCCCGCTCGGAGGTCAAGCTGGGCCTGGACGTCCAGGACCTGACGGCGGAGCTGGCGGAGAAGTTCAAGCTGAAGGACACGAAGGGGGTCCTGATCACGAAGGTGGACCGGGGGAGCATCGCGGAGGCCGAAGGGCTGCGGGAGGGCGACCTCATCAAGGAGGTCAACCGGATCGAGGTCGCGACGGTGAACGAGTTCACCGAGCAGGTGAAGCGGGTCAAGCGCGGCGAGACGGTGCTGCTGCGGGTGCTGCGGGAGGCCCGCGCCTTCTACGTGGTGCTGAAACCCAGCGAGAAGTAAGAAGCGCGGCTGACGAAAAAGAGCCGCCACGCACTCTTGTGACCGAACACCGCCTCATGAGAAATCCATTTCCCCGCTTTGGCCTGTTTCATCGCACGCCGTAGGGCCCGCATGGTTTTCTGATTGCTCAGGATTTCGATCGTCTCCATGAACCCCTCGAACTGATCCATGCTCAGCAACACGGCAGCCGGCCCCCCGTCACGAGTGATCACGACAATCTCCTGACGCGACTTCAGACCGCGAATCAGCCCCAGCAGCTTGTTTTTCGCTTCCGTCACGGAGATGAACCGGTCTACCTTTAGCATCGAGACCGTCTATCTAGCCGCTGTACTGCCCCACCTCATTTTGGACAGGTCGTTTCGTGTTTTTGACTCTCCAGTCCGCATAGAACGCCGGCCGGTGACTGCATTCCGAGCGCACTGTGCGGCGCCTGCTGGTTGTAATGGTCGATCCACACGGGGATCTGCTGTCCCACTGTCTCGAATGTCTCCAAGCAGGCCTGGTACACGTAATCCCGCTTGAAGCTGCCGAAGAACGCCTCGGCCAGGCCGTTTGACTCCGGACTCCGTCGGGGTGTGTGGCAGGGGATCAATCCCATGGCCC